>PWUB01000338.1 GCA_003563755.1 Clostridia bacterium | reverse complement strand
GAAGTCTGTTTCGGGCGGCTGCGGCGAGTTCACCCTCGGTCTGCTGAGTGCCCCCCGGCACCTCAACCCCCACCTGTGCACCGGATGTGGGCTGTGCCGGGATGCGTGCCCGGATGAAGGGGCCAGACCCCTGCTGCCCGGGGGTGAGCCGGGCGTGCAGGGCTTCCGTCTCCGGCGTGATGCGTGCCTGAGATACGTCGGAGCTGACTGCATGGCATGTGTCGAGGCGTGTCCCACGGGAGCCATCCACCTCGACGCGGAGCCAGTGGAGACGGATCTCTCATGTGACGCGGTTGTGCTCGCCGCCGGATTCGAGCCCTTCCCGGCTGAGACTCTCGGCCTGTACCGCTATGGAGAGCACCCCGATATCATGACCGGTTTCGAGGTTGAACAGGCGATGGGTGACGGGGTCCTGATTGCCGACCTGATCGGGGAGCGCAGACGGATCGCCTTCATCCAGTGCGTCGGTTCGAGGGATGACCGGGGCAACAACTACTGTTCGCAGGTGTGCTGCTCATATGCTCTGCGGATCGCGAAGCTGATCAGGACCGAAGCCGACGATACCGAAGTCACAATACATCACATGGACCTGCAGAGCTTCGGAAAGGATTGGACCGCCTTCGAGCGTTCCTGTCGCGAGGCCGGTGTCCGATTCATCCGCGGAAAGCCCTCGGAGATCCGGCAGCTGGACGATGAAGGAGGCCTCCAGGTGGTATACGAGGATGTTAGGCGCGGTGCCCGCAGTACCGCTGAATATGATCTCATCGTTTTGTCAGTGGGCATGAATCCTTCTACCGACCTCGTTGAGCTGGGGCGGCTTTTCGGCACCAACCTGGACGACGATGGGTTCATGTGGGTCCGCGGCAGCGATGCCGCGGGTGTTGAGACGAACGTCCCCGGGGTTTTCAGCGCGGGAACGTGCACGGGACCCGGCGACATCGCCCACACCATCGCTGCCGGCAGGCAGGCGGCCGCGAGGATAATCTCACTGTTGAGGAGCAGGTTGCCATGCAAGACGACATGATACTGGATGCCTTCTGCTGCAGCTGCGGGGGAACCGTGGACTGCGAAGAAGCACTGGCGTTTCTGGATAGACAGGCTGGTGTTCGTACCGTGCAGACGCACCGCGCCCTGTGTCTGCCGGAGGGGTTGGACTGGATGACCGACCTCCTCGATAGGAGCAGACCCGACGGTGTGGTGGTTGCCGCGTGCTCGTCTCTGACCAGGGAGGACCGGTGGCAGCGGCTTATGCGGGATGCTGGCCTGAACCCCTACCGCCTTGCCATCTCTGACATCAAGGATACGGCGGACAGCACTGCCGGCCTGGCATCCCTGGCCATGGCCGTTGCCCGGGTGCGCAGGATGGAGCCCGTACCCGTGGATACAGAGGTTCCGATGGTGCAGAGGGTACTGATAATCGGTTCCGGTGCCGCGGGACTCCGCTGTGCCCTGCAGCTGTCCGAGGAGGGCATAGATGCGGTGATCGTGGACGAGGAAGACATGGGCGATCAGGCAGCCCGGCATGCGGAGGCCATCGCCTATGCCGATGAAATTTGCAGAATGAGCGAGGAGGTCAGCGAGAATGGGGGCATCGAGATCCTCGCTCCGGCGAGGATACGGAGGGTCGACGGTCAGGTAGGTGACTTTTCGGTCCATCTGGAAGATGAGGGGGCCCAGCAAAGCCTCAAGGTGGGAGCTATCATCGTCGCCACCGGCGCTGAATCCATTTTTCCGGAGCGGCTGTACGGAGTGGGCCCCGGGCCCAACGTGACCGTTGGGTCCCGCCTCACGGCATCCCTTTCGCGCATTGAAGGTACCTCCCTCGAGGGGGGGCGTCCCCTCAGGGTGGTTTTCCTGGTACACGAAGACCACGAGCAGAGTCCCCTTCCCTTCGTGGCTGCCATGAAGGCTGCGCTGCAGCTGAAGCGCCGGATGAAGTCCCGTGTCTACCTACTGTTCTGCAACGCCAAGGTATCCGAACACGGCCTGGAACAGCTCTACGGCGAGGTCCGGCGCAAAGGAGTGCAGCTGGCCCGCTACGAGGACTCCGACGGAATCAGCATAGAAGAGATTCCCGTTCCCGAGGAGTACAGGCCTGCCTCCGATGCGCCGCCGGCCCTGAAGGTGGTGTTCACAGGAGAGTGGTTGGAGTCCGAGGGAATTGTCTCTTCGACGGGGGAGAAGGTCGTCGACTGCGACCTGCTCGTGGTGAGCGAGGAGGTACGTCCCTCCGGTAAGACCCAGCGGGCCGCCGCTCTTTTGAGCCTGGGTAGGGGCCCGGGAGGCTTCATAGCCGAAGACAGCGTCTTCTTGCTTCCCACCCTTACCAGCCGCCGCGGCGTATTCGCTGTGGGGGGATGCACCGGACCCAGGACATACTGTCAAACCACAGCGGATGCCCTCGATGCAGCCAGCCAGGCTGCCTTGCTTGTATCCCATGATACGCTGCGAGTTGACTGGAATGCCGCGGTCGTCGATACGGAAAAATGCGCCCTGTGTCTCACCTGCGTCCGGACCTGTCCTCACGCTGCCATCGACATAGATGAGGAGAGAAACGCCGTGCGGATCAGCCAGGAGGCCTGCCACAGCTGCGGTACATGCGCCAGCGAGTGTCCGGCGGAGGCGATACAGCTGCAATGGTATACCGATGACAGCATCCTATCGGCTCTGCAAGCCCTCGGGGAGGTGCAAGCGTGAATACGCGTGGGGATCACGGGCTGAAAATAATAGCATTTTGCTGCGAGAACTCCGCATATCAGGCCCTGGAGCGTCTCCTTGCCGAGGGCGGCTGCGT
>PWUB01000250.1 GCA_003563755.1 Clostridia bacterium | reverse complement strand
ATGCGGTCGGCGAGTGCCTGCCTGTGCCTCCGCATGACCAGGATCTCGAGGGGAAAGAGAAGGAGGTCATAGAACCGCGCAGCTCGATCATAGCGCCGGCGGTCGCCTCGGTTAGGTGTCTTCGCGGTCACGGCCGCACCCCCCTTGCGCGATTCGCTGCTACCGCTGCCAGTCCTGTTGAGCTTCTTCCTACTCCACCCGGATCATTCGCCACTGCATCCAGGAGATCCTCGAATCCGGGAGGATATCGTGGGGGCATTCTCCAAGACAGTATCATGCCCCCGAACCGTTTTGGGATGTCGGGGGCTCAGTCCTCCCGGCGGAGAAAGTCGCAGCGGGGGTGATTCCGTTTGTGGTCTGGCTTGTTAGATGATGGTATAATGAGCGGTACAGAGAGTGAAAGGAGATGGTCCGCGTGTCCGATACTGGTGACTTCCTTCTTGGTGTGCTTGTCGGCGGCGTTCTCGGTTTTGCGGCCGGACTGATGGTCGCCCCTGAGAGCGGTGAACGGACCCGTCAGCACCTGCGGGAGCAGGCAAAGGCAGTGGCTGAAGAGGTCTTCGACGGTGCAGGAGAGTTCACGATCAAATTGAAGGACGGAGCTGAGGAGATCATCCGGCGTGCATCGAGCCAGGTGCCCGCAGCTGACAACCTCGATTCCAAGCTGGGTGAGGTCGAGGATAAGCTGGAGGACCTGGAAAGGCAGCTCGACCCCTCGCCATGACCGAGCATACGCTCCTGTACATCATTGCTGTGGCCACGGCTCTCAACGCGACCGTATGGGTTGTGGTGCTGATCTTCGGCCTGCGTATGCGCCGCGAGGTGGAGCGTCTGCGCGAGGAGACGGAAGCCATCATGGGTGAAGTCTTGCTTCTGGTCCGCGAGCTGAGGGTTACCGTGGGAGAGGTCCGCAAGGTGAGCGAGTCCGGGCGCAGAATTGCTGAGGAGGTGGCCGCAGCGGTGCTGTTGAGACGGATATCGCCCCAGTGGTTCCCCAAGTCCAGCGCCCTGAAGGTCGGCGTCCACGCAGCCCGGGAGGGCATAGGCCTCCTGCGCCGCTTCATGCAGAGCCGTAAGGATGCAGAACGGGTACCCGGGGAAGGTGTGCAGCTCGACATAGAGGACTGATGCGATGCGACCCGTTTCCCGGGCGTCAGGGGGGTAGACGGCTCTGGACAGATTAGACAGATTGAAAGTGTGTCCGCGCGGGGTGTGGGCCTTCCTGAAAGGCTTCCACCGCCGTTTCACGGAGCACGAGTGTCTCTTGATGGCGGCAGCCATCTCGTACTACGGCATGTTCTCACTCTTCCCTCTCCTGCTCGTATCGGTGTCGGTGGTGGGCTACGTCCTACCAGCGTCTCCGGTGCATGCCCAGGTGGAGAGTTTGATCGAGCTCTACGTGCCTGGTTCGGCCGAGTACCTGATCGACAATCTCGGTGAATTGATCGGTGCGCGGAGACAACTGGGGTTGATTGGCTCCATCTTCCTTCTCCTGGCGAGTTCGGCCGTGTTCAGCGCCATTACGCGCTCCCTGAACCGGATCCACGGTGTACCCGGCGACGGTTCCGCGTGGCGCGACCGCCTGGTGGGGATCCTGATGGTGTTTTTCCTGGGGTTTCTCATCGTGCTGTCCCTCGGTGTGAGCACGGCGTACGAGGTGCTTCGTGCCTACGAGGCTCACATGCTGCAGGCCTGGGGCGTAGTGCCCCTGGGCGGCGTTATCCCCTGGACCCTGCTGGGTCAGGTGATCCCGCTGGTCCTGACCTTCGTGGTGTTTTCCAACATGTACGCGTTCTTTCCAGCCCGCCGGCTGCATTTCCGGGAGGTGTGGCCGGGTGCGCTGTTCGGCATGGTGGCCTTCGAAGTGGCAAAGGATGTCTTCGTGATGTATTTGAAAAATGCGGCTCACTACAGGTTTGTCCACGGTTCCCTGACGGCGGTGGTCTTCCTCCTGCTGTGGATTTACATCGCTGCCGTCATCATTCTGGTCGGAGCCCAGCTGAACGCTCAGATCGTGGAGCTCAGAAGCGAAAGGCGGTGATGCGATGATGGACGGGGAAGACACGGGGGATGTGCGGTCCCTGCTCGAACAGCTGCGCAGGGAGATAGACCACCACGACTACCGCTACTACGTCCTGGATGACCCTGAAATCTCCGATGAGGAGTATGATCGGCTCCTGGTACAGCTCCGTCAGCTCGAGCAGCGCCACCCCGAGCTCGTGACCCCCGACTCCCCGACGCAGCGGGTCGGCGGTCGAGTTGGCGAGGGATTCGAGTCGGTGGAGCATTCGCCCCCCATGCTGAGCCTGAGGGCGGTGTACGATGAGGCGGAAGTCCTGGCCTTCGATGAGAGCTGCCGGAGCACCCTCGAGGCCAGCGACCCCGAGTACGTGGTGGAACCCAAGTACGATGGGCTGGCGGTGTCCCTCATCTATGATGATCGCATCCTGGTCCGGGCGGCCACCCGGGGTGACGGCCAGGTGGGAGAGGACGTCACCACCAACGTGAGAACCATCCGGTCGGTGCCGCTGAGACTGCCCCCCGAGGCGCCGGAGCGGGTCGTGGTCCGCGGCGAAGTCTACATGCTCCGCGGCGACTTCGAGAGGCTCAACGAGCGGCGCCTGGAGCGGGAGGAGAGCCCCTTCGCAAATCCGCGCAACGCGGCCGCAGGATCTCTGCGGCAGCTGGATCCGCGGGTGACCGCCGAAAGACCCCTCCGCATAGTCCTGTACCATCTAGTCGAGGCCTCGGGGGTGACCGTGAAGAGTCAGTGGCAGGTCCTCACCGGGCTGCT
>PWUB01000050.1 GCA_003563755.1 Clostridia bacterium | reverse complement strand
GCGGCCGAGTTCCTCAACGCGGTGACGGGCTGGGACATGACGGCCGACGAGGTTCGCAAGGGCGGCGAGCGCATAATGAACATCGAGAGAGCTTTCTGCGTCCGCGAGGGGATCACCCGCGGCGACGACCGGCTCCCCGACCGCTTCCTGGAGGAACCTCTTCCCGGGGAGTGTGGTCCGTCCGCGGGCCTGGTCTTCGAACTGGAACCCATGCTCGACGAATACTATGCGGATCGCGGCTGGGATGCCGAAAGGGGCTGGCCGACCCGCGGGCTCTTGGCCGAACTCGGACTGCAGCACGTTCGCGACGAGCTCCTGGACAAGGGTTTCGACCTGAGGTAGCGAGGGGTGGGACGATTGCGGATCAACTTGCAGGTAACGGGACTCCTGCGCATGGCCCTCGGCAGCTCCAGCCTCACGCTGGAGCTGCCCGAGGGAGCGCGGGTCGAGGATGCACTCAATCACCTGCTGCAGACTGTGCAGGGACGACGTTCCGCGACCGGTGCCTGCGACTCCCTGGAGAGTTACCTGGTGTTTCTGCGGCGGGGAGACTCCTGCAGGAGCATCCAGCAGCTGCAGGGAACGGGCACCGTCCTCTGCGACGGTGATGAGCTGATCCTTGCCCAGCGCTTCGCCGGAGGGTAACCCGGAAGCAGCAGGAGCAGCACCGTGGGCCCCAACCATCCCGGAAGGTCCTGAGAAATCTTCCGGCAAGCGCAGGCTGAGTAGCTTACAGCCGGAGCCATTCGGAACGGCTCTCAGCCCTCACTAGTACCGTCTGGCGCGCTGCTCTCGTGCTCCTGGTTGTTTCCCCGTGAGGCCGTGCGATCATGTATCCATATCAGGCCTCCGGTAATGAGCACGAGGTTCAGGCTCAACCCGATGACAATGACTCCCCTGTCAGAGGTAAGGCTCTGGCTGCAGACAAAGAGGAGCAGTACCATGCTCAGCCCGATGATGCCAACCCACCGGGCCTGTCGGTCGCTACGGATGATCTCCGGCAACATCTCCCATATGAGTTTATCGATTCCGCCGCTCACTTCGGTACCCTTGATAGTGATCCCTCCCATTTCGCTGCCGCCAGCGGCGGGCGTTCTGCTGCCGCACGCTATCGTTGAATCGAGTCTTCTGTTCACCTGTCAGGCTGAGGTCGATGAGGCGACCATCGTAACCCTCGCTCCGCATCACCTCAACTATCCTGTGCACACGGTCGTCCAGCTCCCTGCTCATGCAGGTGTGCAGCTGGATCTCCAGGGGTACCACCGGAAGCTCATAATCCCCCCAGGGCACATGCTTGATATGGGGCCACACCTCGGGCCCACACTCCCAGATGCCCGAGCCTTCTTTCTTCACTTCAAGGTAGTCGGCCGGGGGTTGAATGTGGGCTGCCTCCACCTTGAAGTCCCCTATGCGCCACCGGCCGAAGGTCCATACCGTCTCCCGGGGATCGGGATCGTCGGCCAAGACCGGGGCGTCTGCCGATGAGTACCACTCCTGCACATCAGGAGCCCGTTCAGCGGGGGTGAAGGGTCTCATCATCTCGGAAAAATCGAATACTGCCGCCGGGGTCTGCATCAGCAAGTCGATGTCACCGGGGCTCAGATGAACTCCCTGCAAGGCCGTCGCAGCGGAGCCCACGATCGCCCAGCTGATCCCCTCGTTCCTGAGTCTTCGATATGATATGGAAAGCACCTCGCTGAGAGCACGTGTGAATCCCATGACGCTACTCCTCCCGAGCTGTACCGGGTACATCACCGCTTACAACGACCATGGATCGGCCCACGGGGTCATACGACACCGGTATACCCTTCGTTGTCCGGCCCGCCGCTCCCTCCCAGGTACATGCGGACCCTCACGCGGTACTTCGCAGGGCTCACCGGCATGGGAACGATCCCGAATCGAACCCCCATGCTCCGGGAGATCGGCTCCGGATTGCCCACTGTAAGCAGGAAATCGTCATACTGCACTAGAATAAGAATCATCACAAGGCTACGAGTCCAGTCAACGCTGCAATGCGACACCTCACTCGGACACTTTGCCAGCGCTCTATCCACGCAGCTTGGGTTGTGGCACTCCATGGGCTCGCATGTCTTACATGAGGAGGGGGATATTTCCATGTGCAAAAAACGTCTGCTGGCCTGTTTCCTCGCCGTCGTACTGGTGCTGGGAATCTTCGTGTTCCTGGGCTGCGCAGAAGATCCGGTGGTAGAGCCTGACGAGGAAGAAGAACCCGAAGAGACAGAAGAACCGGAAGAAGAGGTTGTGGAGGACGTCCAGGAAATAACGCTGGCAGTAACGCGTGATCCGGAATTCCTCGACCCCGCTCACCTGTCCTGGACATCAGCCCACGGCGTGGCCAACAACATCTTCAACGGCCTGGTGAAGTGGGAACCGGGTACTTTCGATATCGTACCCGACCTGGCCTACGAATGGGAAATCTCCGAGGACGGTACGGTCTATACTTTCTACCTGCACAAGGGCGTCCAGTGGCACGGTGGTTACGGGGAGTTCACGGCCGATGACGTGAAGTTCACCTTCGAGCGCGCCCTCGATCCCGACACCGGTTCGCGCTGGGTGAGCCTGATCGATCTCATAACGGACGTCGTGGTCATCGACGACTACACCGTTGAGATCCACATCGAGGAGGCTTCGCCCGTGTTCATTCACAACATGTCCGCGTACCGGCCGGGCAAGATCATGTCCCGCGCCGCGTACGAGGACCTGGGCGATGACTACAACTTCCAGCCGATAGGCACGGGGCCCTTCCAGTTCGAGAGCTGGATTCCCCACGAGGAAG
>PWUB01000242.1 GCA_003563755.1 Clostridia bacterium | reverse complement strand
TGGGGCAGCGGGTGAAGTAGCCCTTGGCCTCGTTCTGGGCCACCTCGAAGGCCTTCTCGTGCTCCTTGTGCCATTCCGGGGTCATACCGTGGAACCGCTCCGTAAGGTGGCTTGTGCCCCGACGAAGGTTCGAACTGACCCTGTGCTGGCCCAGGAACGACGCCCCGAGGGAGGCCATTCTGCCCAGGTTTTTGAGGGTCTTACCCTTCTTAGCGCTCTTGGATTCGATGAACGTCGTCTTGAAGCCGTCCCTGCATAGGTCGCAGTAGAAAGTGAACTGGAATCCGGCCTTCGTGCTGTTGTCAGCGTAGTTGCTGGTGAAAGGCTTGAGGTTCATCATTGGCCGCCTCCCGGTGTTGGAGTCTTGAGGGGTTTTCCGCATTCTTTGCAGCTGTCGCCTATGGGCGGCTGCTCCAGGCCGCACTTCTCTGCGGAGCAGACCACCACCAGTCGAGCATCGCAGGTCTCGCAGTAGTCTCCGAAAAAGGTCGTCTCCTGGCAGTACGGGCAGGTTATGCGCAGTTCGAGTCCGCAGTTTGAGCAGTTAGTCCAGGCCTTTCTGATCAGGTCCCTGCACCTCGGGCACCGCATATGCAGGGGATTTACCTTCCCGCATACGGGGCATACATTCGAGGTGGGTGGTATGAACTCGTCGCAGTAGCGGCAGGGCTGCTGGTATCCTATCACTGGTTCTCTCCTCTTTCCGGGCCGCTTCTCTGCCACCTGGCATCCTCTTTTCGAGTGCTGGTGTTGAAGGTCAAAAGGTCCATTACGTCGCGCCGCCATCCCTCGGGTGACCTGTGGATCACCCGGCCTATGAACGCATCGCGCAGCTGTCGGAGCGTGGGGAGGCTTGCCACCGCCAGGGCGTATCTTTCATACTGGGGTTCCGCCAGGCGCTCGTTGCTCAGGTAGATGGGTTCGCGGCGGAAGTTAATCGACAGCATGCAGCGGTTCATCGACATGACCGCCTCATGAAGCCGCCGCGACAGTTCCTCTTCATCCAGGTCGGCGTACTCGGACCTCGAGGTTATCCTGAAGAAATAGGTGGCGCTGCGCCGGTTGTCACCTCCCACCACCTCCATGGCGATGGCGTTGCCGGGACCGGGTGCTGAGCCGCACATGGGAACGAGGAACCACAGGTAGTCTCCCGTGAGGTCTCCCATCAGTCCCCGTTTCATCCCCAGGAAGATCTCCTTCGAAGACGAGATCTCCCTTAAGTAATCGTACTTCTCACGGCAGCCGTAGCGGTCCAGCTGTTTCTCCATCTCCGAGAACATCCCGGGGGCAGCGGCGTCTATCTCCGCGCACCGGGCCGCCCGTCCGTCCCTCAGGAGCCGGGCCAGCCGGTTGATCATCACGGGGCTGGTGCCTGCGAGGATCTCACCCAGGGCCTCGGTGGTGCGTTCGGTCAGGCGGTTCAGGGCACCGGACAGACGCCTCTTGAACAGGTCGGTCCTTCGGCCCATCTGCGATAATGTGACCTCATCGCCGTACTCCGTACTGATGGTGACGGAGTATCCGTCATCGGAGATGCGGTCGAGCAGGCCGAAGGGGATCCGTACGATTCCCTCCTCCTCGGTGATGAGCACGAGGGCCGTCTCGTACAGCCGGGCCTCACCCTCGCCCTCGCCCGAAGACTCCCCTGACAGGCGGTACCTGGCCCGGGTCCCCGCCAGCTCCACCTTCTCCTGCATGAGGGAGTCGGTGATGATCAGCTGGTTGCGCAGCGCGTTGAGGTCCCGCCAGAAACCATCGTAATGATGCCCGAGGTGATACAGGGTCAGCTGCTCTCCGTGAATGAGATCGAGATGAATCCGGTGATCTCCCCGCCCGAGGGAGCTGATGCTCCGCAGGGGCACGACGAATACATCACCGTAGCTGCCGGAGATTGTGAGGGTCTCGGCATCCATGGTAACGGGAGTGCTCTCGCCTTCCGCGAGCCCCTGGCCGTCCCGGCTCAGCTGGTAGCTCCCAGTGTATCGGTATACCTTGTCATCGCTGGCGGTGGACAATATGGCGTCCCCCCTGCTCCTACATGTTTTGGCACATAATCCTTACTGTGCTATATTCCACCGAGATGTCCCGGGTTCCTGCCCGTAGGTAACCGGCACCCTTAACAGTTATCGGCTCCAGGGGGTCATCCTGCCAGGGCGTCTTCACGTTCGGGCATTCCCTGGTGAAGAATATGTGCGGTTCGCACCTACATATGACCGGCTAGGCTGCAGGGTAGGTGCACTCTGATCTCACTCAGTCGGTGTTGATGTGCAGGTGTAGATCGCCGGGCAGACTCCGGGACAACAGTGACCCCGAAAAAGATACCGTGTAGGGTGGCCGAAGGCGTCCAACGCCGCGGCACCCTCCACCGAGCTCTCCAAGGGCGGGCAGGGGTGGTAGTGCTCCTCGGAGCTGGGCGGAGGGTCGGGCTGCGTTACCCGTGAGACGCGGCTTCATCATCCAGGGCATCCTGCATCTCCGAGCTTCTCTTGAAACACAGGATATGGCCATCATAGTGCTCCGACGCCAGCTCGAAACCGATCTTCTGCATCCTTGCTGTGACAGCAGCGTTGTCTACGTGCATAGGGTAGACCGCCACCGTCCCTCCCGGCCTGAGCACACGGTCCAGCTCCTGCAGGAGCCGGCGCGGGTCATCCACGGCGTGGATCACGTCGAAGAGCAGTATCGTGTCCACCCACGCGGTGGGAAGGCGGGTGTCCAGATCGCTAGACTGTATCATCTCAACGTTTTTAAGTCCGGCCTGGCTGCATCGGGTTCGTACGGTCTCAAGGACCTCAGCGT
>PWUB01000221.1 GCA_003563755.1 Clostridia bacterium | reverse complement strand
GGGGCCTGGTTAACGACAGCCTGGATATGATCCGGGAGGCCCGCAGCTCGGGTGTCGATATCGCGGTGGATGTCTACCCCTACACCTTCGGCGGCACCTATCCCGGACCCCTGGCACGCATCGTGCCCGAGGATTTGGCCGGCGCAGCCCTGCGAGGCTGGTTGTCTGCTAACTCCGGTGTTGCCGACGACCCCGAGGGCCTGGACACCGGGGGTCCGGAGTTGGCCTGGGATGAGGTCTACGTGGTAGAACACCCCGACCCCGAGGTTCCCGGTCTCACGATAGCGGGAGCTGCGGACCGCGAGGGAGTGACCTGCACCGACTGGTTCCTCGCAAATGCGTCGGACGACCGGGTGAGGGTGAAGAAGGCCAGCATGTCCGAAACGGACCTCCGGACAGTCATAGCCGCACCGGAGTCGATGATGGGCTCTGACACGTACGCGATGAACGCCACGGAGGCTTTCACCGGCACGTGGCTGCATCCCCGCAACTTCGGGGCTTTCGTGCGGTTGCTGACCAGGTATGTGCGGGAGGAAGGACTCCTCAGCTGGGAGGAAGGGGTCCGCAAGATGAGCTCCCTTCCCGCGTCCCGGCTGGGCATCACGGACAGGGGAACGGTGAAGGGCGGTCTGAAGGCTGATGTGGCGGTCTGGTGTCCCGTCAGCCTCGAGGAGCGAGCGACGGTTGGCTCACCCTTCAGCTACGCCGCTGGCATGCAGTGGGTGTTCGTCAACGGGGTTCCCGTCGTCGTGGAGGGCCAGGTCACTGACAACCGTCCGGGACTCTTGCTGAGGAAGAACTAGCGATCACAGCACTTCAACCCTGGGCGGCCCCTCGTCCTACGAAAAGGGGCCGCCCAGGCGTATGTACTCGTGTTTCGTCTCGGCCGAGGCGCCGCTGATCACAGCCTGCGTTTCAGGAGCATCTCGTCGTCTATCCAGTCGCCCGTGTCCTCAAAGCCGAGCCTGGTGTAAAACCCGAGGGGACCCCCGGGAGGGGGATCGCAGCTGGTGAGCATTTCTACGGCTCCGCGGTGCTTCGCGTATTCAATGAGCAGCCCGAGGGCCCTGGCCCCGAATCCTCGACGTTGATACCGGGCATCCACGCCCAGGCGCCACAGGAAGAACTCCGGCTCCTCCTCGCTGTGATCTTCGTGCATCATGATCAATCCGACGGGGACCTCGTCGGCGTAGATGGCCCGCAGGTAAGCGCCCTCCAACAGGTGGGCCTCGACCACGGAGACCCCGTTGGGTGCCACGGGGCCGTCAGCTTCCAGATCGCATATGTAGACCAGGTTTTGGGGCGTGACAGGACGGAGGGTAACGGTCGCTTCCTTATCGGCCAGCACCGGACGGCGAAACCGCCTCATCACGATCTCCTCGCCCACCCTTTGGCCCGAGGCCACAAAGCCCAGCTTCCGGAAGAAACCCTCGGGTCCGTGGGGTTCCGGGAGGCACTGCAGCTGGATGGTCTCTGCGTGCGGGAACTCATCCAGGAGCATCTGCAAAGCGGTGCTTGCATGACCACACCGCTGGTGCCTGCCGTCAACCAACAGGCGCCTGAGCAGGATCTCGTCTCCTGACGGCTGTACCCAAACGAACCCGACGGGGTCATCTCCTGAGTACATGGCCCGGACCCAGGATCCTGGCTGCAGCGCCGCCTCGGCCAGGGACTGGGTGGCGTATCGTCTCACGTATTGCACCTGGCGGTCGTGGGGCACGACCGCACTCTCCTGACCCTCAGCGGTCTGAAGGGCCATGATCTCAAAAACGTTGTCTTCGCTGAGCCTGCGCAGCTGAAGGGTGCTGTCCACTTGTCCACCTCCACGAGGATGATCGCCGCCAGTCTCCAAAACCCTGCCTGACCGTACAGCACTGGCCCATTGTAACAGCTTGGTTTGGGTATGACCATACAGCATCGGTGGGCACTGGGTCGGGACCGTGTGCGAGGACCCTGCTTTGCGGACAGCAACCCTCCTCGCGGCGAAGACTGGTGGCAGACACCGGCCCCATCCTGACGCACGATCCGAAAGGCCGACAAACACGGCGGCCCAGGGTATTGTCTGCACCCTGGGCCGCCGCTTCTCACGCGGGATGACCGTAGACGGCTCTCTGATGGTCCTGTGGGTCTATCAGCTTCGCTGCACCTTCACCTCTCCGCCGAGCATGACCATCTTGATACGACCCGCATCCTGGAGCACTCTGATGTCCTCATCGGGCTCACCTTCGACCACCAGGAGATCAGCCAGGTATTCAGGTTTTATCACACCGGCCTTGAGCTGCAGCAGTTCAGCCCCGACGGAGGTTGAGGCCACGATCGCCTGCATGGGCGTCATGCCGGCCCTCACCATCAGTTCCAACTCGAAGGCGTTGTCTCCGTGGCGGTTGAAGGGCGTACCGGCATCGGTGCCCATGGCGATCCTGACCCCGCGCTCGAGGGCCCTACCAAAGCTCTTTATGTGTGCCTCCTGGCCGATCCTGGCCTTTTCCACCGCGTGGGGGGGTACACCCTTCTCCGTGCCCGCCTCCACGATGCGGTAGACTGCGGCCAGGGTTGGGACCAGGTGGACGCCGCGTTCTAGCATCATACCGATGGCCTCGTCGTCAAGCCAGAACCCGTGTTCTATCGAATCGATACCCGCGCGGATAGCGTTCTTGATGCCCTCCGTACCCTGTGCGTGGGCGAGAGTCTTCTTGTTTCGGTTGTGAGCCTCTCGAATGGCGGCCCGCATCTCCTCCTCTGTCAGGCCCCGTACCGTGTGGTCAGTCCCCATGGACATCACGCCGCCCGTTGCGCTCATTTT
>PWUB01000347.1 GCA_003563755.1 Clostridia bacterium | reverse complement strand
CTCCTCGCGCATCATCCGCACCTCGGGCGAAAGGCCTGGTCTGCGACCGTACAGTCCGAGTACCTCCCGAAGCGCACTGCAGACCTCTGAAAAATGGTCTCCGTCTCCCTGGGGAAGGGGTGACATGGCGGCGGTCAAATCCCACTTGAGCTGGCCGCCCAGGCGCTCATCCTCCTCTACAAGCCACGTGGGCCGACCTCGAAACGCGAGCATCTTGCGTACCGGTGTGCGCCAGGGTTCTCTTTCTGACAGTGCAAGAATCCTTGAGCGAATGCCGTCTCGTTCCGGCACTTCGTCCCGGAGCAGTTCAACCACCACGCGTTCCTGCATTCGGAACCTGCGGCGTCTCTCGGGGTGCTGATCCCGTAGACCGGGCCTGATCTCGGAGACGAGCAGCCGGCGTAGCCTGTCCGCCCAGTTCATCCGCTCCTTCATCACATGGACCACCTCCGCGGTGCGGTCTGCAGTCTCAGCTGCCGGGGAGTCGGTATCCCTCGTGCCCGAGGAGGGCGCGCTTGAGGGGCAGTCCTCCCCCGAAGCCTCCCAGATCGCCATCGCCCCGGATGACCCGGTGACAGGGCACGAAGAGGGGCACCGGGTTCGCGCTCATGGCACCGCCCACGGCCCGGGCACCCCGGGGATTCCCCGCACGCAGGGCCACCTCGCCGTAGGAGAGCACGCACCCGGGAGGTATTCTCCTGGTAACCTCCCACACTCTCAGCTGAAATCGGGTTCCGGTGGGGGCCAGGGGCGGTATCTGCATGCTGAAGTCACCCTCGAAATACCGTCTGACCCAATCCATGTAGGGTTTCGTCAGCTCCGATCCTTCGCGGTCCACGGGGAGCATTTCGGGCACGGTGGTGGGCAGGGTGGAGCGCACGAGGCCCTCCTCGCATGCCGTGACGTAGACCATTCCCAGCGGGGTCTCGACCCCAACCCTCTCAGTGTACAATGGCATACCTCCCATCCGAATTGACGGCCACCGCCCACACTCCCGACACACGGGCCCGTATCACGGCGGTTCTGTGAATCGTACATGAATCCGTCCCCAGCGCCGGTTGAAGCGACGGCCACGAAAAAGGTATCAGTGATCGGTGCTTGACCCAGCGTCGGGATCCGTTCCATGAAGCCAGCGAGTTTCCCGCCTGAGCGTCTCGGGAAAACGCCCCCCTCGCTCATGCATGTCTAGCCACTCCTTCCGCGTGAAGACGAGGACATCTGCCGGCAGAGGTAATTCCTCGGGAGCACCGATCAAACGCTGGTGCAACGGACGATCGTCAGCGTTGACCAGGATGATTATGTCCAGATCACTGCCAACCCCGGCGTCACCTCGGCCGTAAGATCCGAAGACACCGACCGCCAGAACTCCCGGTTGCGACTCGGCAAGGGACGCGGCCCATCGGCTCACTCCCTCGAGTACCGAACCAGGATCAGGCCATTTTCTCACGGACGAACTCAAGGATCTCACTGGCATGGCTCATAGCCCCCCTGCTCTGCCATGGACCGTAGTGCTCGGCGGGAGCCCCCTCAACATGTCCATTGGGATACCGTGTTGGTACGTAATAATTGTCGAGGATACGGGCCTGTTCTGTCAGGTCCTCGGGAACCTCGAAGGGTAGGTCTTTCAGCAGTCTAACTAGGACATGCCCCCAGGCTTCCTGGTGATGGTGAAGGTGCAGAGCCTTGATGGCTTTCTCAGCCGCCTGATGAGCAGCAAAGCAGGCCCACTCGTGGTAGCCGCTCTCAGCACTGCTCTCTGCAACCTCCAGGTCTCGCTGGGCCTGCTCCATCCAATCTCCAGCTCTTGACGGCACAGCTCAGCACCCTTTCTGCAAATCATCCTACTGCCATTGTACAGCAAAGGATGAATACATACAGCACCACATGGAGCTCCTGCACCTTCGCCAATGCCGCGGTATGTGCCGGGCGGGAGGACGTGGTAGCGGATGAGCAAACACTCACTCGATGGTCCTGTCTTGAGCCTCGCTTGTAACAGCAACACCGACTTGGCGGCGGACCCTACAAGCAGGAGGACGCTGTTGTCGGTCAGCTGTACGATCTGTCGGAACGCCTCGCAGAAGACTGTCAAGAGCCATCAGACCCGCGCAATGGTGAAGTGCGGAGCCCTCACTGAACCCATCCGCATTGCAGAACGGCGTGAGAAAGCCCGCACCTGGCACGGATCGAAAGCCTCATCTGCCGTCCCCCACCCGGATCCCTGCCCGCACCTTGTTGAATACAGGTTCCGGCAGGTTCTTGCAGGCGGTCATTACCCGCCGCCTCTGTGCCTCGGAAGACTCCGCTGGAAATCCCCCGGGCGCGAAGTAGCCAAACTCCAGGGTCTCCTCGCTGGTAGTCAGTTCTCCTCCCGTCACCTCGCACTCGAAGCAGAAAACCAGGTTGCCGTCGCTCTTGGTGTCCACCCCCACCAGGCGACGGACCCGTGCGTCCAGTCCCGTCTCCTCCTTCACCTCTCTCACTACCGCCTCCACCGGGGTCTCGCCGTGATCAACGCCACCCCCCGGCAGCGACCACAGGTCCACGTACGAAAGCCTGCACAAAAGAACCCGTCCCGAGTCCCTGGAATTCTCCTCGTATATGACGGCAAATGCCCCCACGGTGAAAGCATCCTTGTCCTGCAGGAGACTCACTCCCTGGTATAGGGCGGCCGGAACCCGGGGGCCCCGACCGCCCTGAACGTCCCCGCTATTTCAACCAGTCGAGTCCCAGTTCCGCCAGGCGGCCCGGCAGGGGACGGCCCAGGTCATCCCACCCCATCATCTGGTAGTAGGTGAGACGCCCCTGGTG
>PWUB01000006.1 GCA_003563755.1 Clostridia bacterium | reverse complement strand
TCGGACTATTCGCAGGACATAGGTGACTACGTGGGTACGGATCTTCCGGAGGTGGGAGACAGGCTTTTGTCAGTGAACGGTCAGCCCTTCGCCGACTACCTGGTCTGCGTCGAACCCTACAACCGCTACGCGACCATCGAGGGGTTCTGGTGGCGCATGGCGCCCAAGGTATCGCAGAAGACCTTCGAATATGCGCCCCACTTCTTCGGTGAGGGGGTGACGTACACCCTCCAGAGGGGAAACGGCGATGAGTACACCGTGAGCCTCCCCTACCTGGACCCCGACAGCGTTAAGTGGGAGGGGTACTATAAGGAGCACGGTGACTTCCGCTATCCCGGATTCACCAAGCTCCTGGAGACGCCGACCTATCACCTCTACGAGTACGAGGAAGACGCCGACATTGTCCTTCTGGACTGGAACAAGTTCGGCGCCCACCTGGTAGAGGACACCGATGCCCTGGTGGAGTTTTCGGCTCAAGAGGATCTCCTGGATCACGCCGTCATCTTCGATGCCACCCGGGCCGGAGGCGGGTCCCTCGGCGCCTATGCCATCCAGAGGCTGGTGTCTGAGCCCTTCAAGACCACCTTCGGCAATCTCCGCATAACCGACCTGGTCGAACCCTTCATCAAGGAGATGAAGAGGAGGAAGGCCGAGGGTGAGTACATCACGGCCGTCGACGGCGGTGACTGGCTGATCGAGTGGCTCGAGACCGACGTCAGGGAGGCCATGGAGGAGGGCAGGGAGTACTCCAACGACGTGCCCTTCAAGTCATCCCATCTGCCCGCGGGTTCCGACGGCGTACTGCAGCCCGCGGAGCTGCATTTTGCGGGGCCCATGGTGTGCCTGTCGGGTCCCCACGGGGGATCTCACCTCGACCAGTTCACGGCCATGGTGGTCGACAACGACCTGGCCCGCATGATCGGTATGCCCACCGGCGGCTACAGCAACACCTGGGAAGGCGAGGAGACCCTGCACTTCCCTATCAGCGGAAAGCCCGTCATGAAGATGATGTTCTCCATGGGTCACACCATTAGGCCCAACGGACAACTCCTGGAGGGTAACCCCGCCGAGGTCGACGAGTTCATCCCCCTCACCAGGGACAACTACGAGGGGTATGATGAGATGCTCCTGGCCCGGGCAGTGGAGTACCTGAGTAAGGACTGAGCATTGATACTCCGGGGATGTGCTCCCGCTGCACCTCGAGCGGAGCATGTCCCCGGTCAAGATTCAGCGGGTGCCGCATCCGGGCTGGACGAATTCGCACGCCTCCGCCCGCCGCCGGCTCATTCCGTGTCTTCCTCGAGCCTCTCGAGGA
Organism: Clostridia bacterium; assembly: GCA_003563755.1. The sequence continues at coordinate 1,499 of PWUB01000006.1, read as the reverse complement.
GGGCCTGCGCCTCCCTGCGCGTCCTCGCGTAAATGGGATCCAGTGCCTGCAGCAGGGTTCTCTCTCCCCGCCACAGGGGGAACTTGCCCAGGGCCCGCAGCAGGATTCCCGGGGTGTCGTGTTCGGCCAGGGGTTCATCTCGCTTTCGCCCCTCCACCGGTCGGCCCCAGAATTCGCCGGGATCGAGGGGAAGGGGTTCGGGGGAGTGGTCCCCGGTGGGGTCTGCATGGTCGACCAGCTCCGTGGGATCCATGCCGCGCAGCTGCAGCAGAAGGCCCGGGTCCCGGTCCAGCTCCTCGCCCACCAGGTAGAAGACGGCTGCTATGTGCTTGCACGGGTTCGACCAGTCGGGACACGAACAGTTGGTCGTGATTTCGGCGGGAAAGAGGGACAGTCCGCAGGCGGCGAACAGGTCCTCGATGTCCTCGGGAATGCTTCCTGCCAGAAGGCCCGCCGTGTACAGGGCCGTCGAGGACAGGGCCCGCCTCAACGTCTCGGACTGCGACGGCGACAGCGTATCGACGGTGATCCGCACCTCGTAGGGTGCAGGCCGTGATCCCTGGACCCCGGCGGTGATGCAGCCCCCGGCGATCTCGAGGTCGACGACCTGCCCGCGCCGCGCGTAGTTCTTGCCCCTGCCCAGGCGGGCTCCTATCCCCGAGTCCTCCACCTCCCTGATCCAGCGCCGGGCCCACCAGCCGTCGGCGAAGGCCCCGCGCCGCGACTGGGCCCTGATGCCTCCCTCAACCCGGCGGGGCCGGGAAGGCGGGTAGTACTGCCAGCTCACGGTGTCCTCACCTCCTCTGCCTGCAGGGTGAGCAGCTCTCTCAGCTGCTCCGTCGACATCTCGGTCAGCCATTCCTCTCCGCTGCCCACGATGCTATCAGCCAGTTGGTGCTTCTTCTCCATGATGCGGTCGATCCTTTCCTCCAGGGTGCCCGCCGTCAGGAACTTGTGTACGAAGACATCGCGGTCCTGCCCGATGCGGAAGGCACGGTCCGTGGCCTGGTTTTCCACCGCCGGATTCCACCAGCGGTCGAAGTGGAACACGTGGTTAGCCCGGGTGAGGTTGAGACCCGTTCCCGCCGCCCGCAGGGAGAGGACGAAGAAGGGAGGGCCGTCGTGGTCCTGGAAGCGGTCGACCATTTCCTGGCGTTTTTTCGCCGGGGTCCCGCCGTGCAAGAAGGGCGCCTCGTACCCGAAGGTTTCCTGCAGGTACCCCTGGAGCATCCCGCCCATGCGTGTAAACTGTGAAAAGAGGAGTGCCCGCTCCCCGGCGGAGAGGACCTCCTCCAGGATCTCGGTGAGCCGGGCCAGCTTGCCCGACCTCTCCGCGGTGACCTCCGGGTCTCCCAGCAGGAGGGCCGGGTGGTTGCACACCTGTTTCAGCTCCGTCAGGGCGGCGAGTATGCGGCCGCGGCGGCTCATGCCTTCGGCATCCTCCAGGGCTTCCTCGGTCTTTTTCACCACCGCCTGGTACAGTGAAGCCTGTTCCCTGG
>PWUB01000284.1 GCA_003563755.1 Clostridia bacterium | reverse complement strand
GGTGGCATCGGCTTCTTGGCGCTGTTGAGCGGCACAGCACAGCTCCTCCCTGACAACTTGCACCGACGCGGATCCGGAATCAAATCGCCACATACAACAAGTATAGCGGATCAAGGGCATCAATGCAGGCGCCAGAAAGCAAAGGGTCGATTAGCGACAAGGGGGCGCTAATACGCACAGAGACGCAGCACGGAGAGGATCAAAGGATCTGGTCATGCATCTCACCGGCGCCGGCTCCACGCGTAAGGGATATCATCCGGCCGTATCAGTCCCAGCTCCTCCCTCGCTAGGAGTTCAATATATTCGGGTTCCTGCAGAAGCTCGATCTGTTCCTCCAGGGCTGCCTGCGTCTGCAGCTGCGCATCGATCTGCGACTGTACCTCATCGATTTCAGCTTGCAGCTGCATAGCTTGAGCATAGCGGGCCAGGATGGAATGCGATATAAAGGCAAAGGCACCCAATGAAAGGACCACGATCAAAACGCCGAGTACCCTCGGGATACGCCGCGTGCGCGGTGAGGCTCGCTTACTCATCTATCACGTCACCCCCCTGCTCCTCGGGATCATCATCACTGTCAGCGAATATGCTGAGCGGATCCCCGTCGATCACCAGGACCACTTCATAGCCCTTGCGCCGGGCCCGGTTCATGAGGGTAGCCACCGTGCTCGCCCCAATGCCCAGGCGCCGGGCCACCTCATCATTGCTGTGCCCGGTTTCCTTGAGAGCCACCACCTGGCGCTCTCGAAAGCTTAGTTTTTCGAGTCCACGAATCTCCATCCGCATGCGCTTTCCCCGGTCTCACCTTAGTTATCCACAGTTTATGGACAGATTGTGGACAAATCAACTACATCTCGGTGAGTCATAAGATTCAACATGCCCCGACTGTTCTCCTGCCTGTATCGAAAATTCTGCACGATTCAATCCTGTTCCCTCAAAAAGCTGCGGCTCCGACACTCACCGTCGGGTACGATAGGGAGAAATTCTCTGAACAAAATCTCGATTTTTTCGGATTTCTGAGAGAATACAAGCAGGAAACCGGGGGGTCGCTATCCAAATATTCACTTAGTAGCCGACGACACCACCATACAACACACGTGAGAAGGAGCAATGACTATAAATGGCACTAGGACGAGTACTCAAGAACATCCGCGTAGCACGAGGTCTCTCTCGAGAGGAAGTCACCGGCGACCAATACTCCGTCAGTCACCTTGCAGCCGTCGAACAGGAGGTGAAGCGTCCCTCCATCAAGATGTTGACCCACGTTGCCGACCAACTACGTGTCTCGCTGGAGATGCTTGTGCCCGAGGCAATGGAGAAGCGCCTCCCGGTACCGGAGAAGATCCGCCTGGCGAGAGCCCTGTGCAGGGAAGACAAGTACGACCTTGCCATGCAGATCCTGGATGAGGCAGACGAGGACGATGAGAAAGCGGGCGAAGCATACCGGGTTGACCGCCTCGAAACCAGGGCCTTCATCGAGCTTCAGCGAGGAGATAACGAGCAGGCACTCGACATGTACGGCCAGGTCGCCCGCATCCGCGAGCGTGGCGGCAACGGTTTCCTCGTGGCAAAGGCTTACCACGGCATGGGCCTGACGGAACGTAACATGGGCAAATGGAATCGGGCCAATCACTGGTTCTTCCTGGCCTGGGAGAGGCTGAGACCGCTGAAGCAAGAGGATCCCGGCTTCGCCACGGAACTGCTGCAGGACTACGGACATGCCCTGTACCATGTAGGGCAGTATGCAGCCGCGCGGTGCGTGTATGAACAACTCAAGTCCATGTCCGGGCCCAGCGACAGCTCTGTCTTGTTCCGCCTCGGCTGCTGCGCGGAGGAAATGGGCGATCACGAGGCAGCTGTGGAATGCTTCCGCGCTGCGGCTTGTACAGCTGAACAGACCATGGACGGCAAACACTCCCCTCATCTCGGTGAGATTCTGACCCACCTGGGGGCCAACCTGCGCAGTATGGGTGATGCCGAGGGTGCAGCCGCTCACCTGGTACAGGCGCTGGATTCCCTGGAAGGAGGCGCCCGGTTGACGGCGATCAGCGAGCTTCTGCAGTGTCTGCTGGACGATGCCGGGGGCGACCTGGAGAAAGCACCGACGTGGATGGAAGACGTCGACAATGCTCTTTTGGATGAGGCATCTGACTGCGAAAGGACACGTCATCTGCTGGTGAAGGCCAGGGTGCTCGAGCGTCAGAATAACCCACGAGAAGCGCTCATGGCTATCCGGCAGGCCCTGGCGGTCGTTGATGATGATCAATGCGGGCTTCACGGGGAGATCCTTTCGCTCATACTTCGATTGGTGTGCGGCCTGGACAGTGCTGACTCGGTGCAGTGGGCTCTATGCATTCTTCAAACATCCGCTGATTGAACGACCTGGAGTCGCGGCCCTGCCGCTGTCACCTAGAATCGGATGCGGGAGAGCTTTCACAAAAGAAGCTCTCCCGCGATCTGATGGGAAGGTGAACCTGCATTGAACCCCGATCGCAGGGTGATAGTAGCCGTAACCCTCGTGGTCCTCCTCATGTTCGCCGCCGGCGGCCTACGCCTACGCGTCAGCAAGGCCCGGTATCACTCAGAGAGGCTTCACCACTGGCTGGAGATTTTCGTCACGGAGCTCATGGAGCTTCAGAGCTCCCTCGCCGTGTCGGACGACCCCCAGCACCTGTCGGGGCGTCTCGGTGAGATCCGCATAGCCATCCGGTACCTCGAGATGGTCATCGGACAGCACGATGACCGACTCGGCACCCTCACTGCAGTGACGCGGATTCGTGAAGTACCGGGCGGCGAGTTCGGGCGCCTCTGGTGGGCCCTG
>PWUB01000246.1 GCA_003563755.1 Clostridia bacterium | reverse complement strand
GTAAGATACTGCTGTCAATACTTGCCTTGTCCTTTCTACTGGCCTCAACCTTAGTTGGCTGTGAGTGTTCTCCTAGTCTCACCATACTGTCAATAACCGAGGGTGAAGTGTTTGTGATGAAGGCAGGCAGGGGCAACTGGGTGGAAGCATCGGCCGGGATGTCCCTGGGACCGGGAGATATGATAAGGACCGGCCATGATTCTAACGCCCAGATCATCTTCTTCGAGGGTAGCACTATCGAGTTGCTGGTGGGCACCGAGATCGAAATCGAGTCACTCGGTATGACAAGTACTGGCTCCACAACCGTCGTGCTCAAGCAGACAATAGGGAGGACCATATCTCGCGTGACAAAGATCATTGACCCGGCATCGCGCTACGAAGTTGAAACGCCGACTGGTCTGGTGGCGGTGAGGGGTAGTGCTATGAGAATCCACGTCATCGAGGACGGTACAACCCTGATAACTAACCTGTCAGGTGATGTACGGGCCATTGCGCAGGGTGTGGAAGTGCGGATTCCTGAAGGCGCAGGGGCCATTATCAGACCTGATGAGGCCCCTGCGCTCACAGGCGCGTGGGTTGATGAGGTGATCATAACCATGGAGGATGACCGTCAGGCAGGGTTGCTGAATCTGAAGTCGGGCGTCACCGACATCTATGACCCTTTGCATACGGTCTACTATGATTCAGGGGGTTGGCGTGATTACATGGAGTTCATCGAACAGGTGAGAGAGCACCCTGAAGTCGGCTATGTATTGAGCTACGGTTCCTACCGCGACCTCAGGTTCAACACATACAGGGATCCGCAGACGAAGGAAGCGTTGTTCGACGACGGAAGGCTGAACCCGTTTGCCATACCTGCGATCCGGGAGGCCATGAACTGGCTGATCGACCGCCACCATATCGTCGACGAGTATCAGGGTGGCATCGGGAGCCCCAAGTGGACCGCGCTCGGCACGCAGTTCCCTGACCACAGGGTCCGCTATCCGCACATCCTGGCAGCCATCGAAGAGTACTACGCACATGACCCGGACAAGGCTGCAGGGATCATCGGTGCTGAGATGGAGAAGCTCGGTGCGGAGGTTGTGGAAGGAGTATGGCACTACCAGGAGGAACCGGTGGAGATCATCGTCCTGATACGTGCCGAACTACCTCCTTTTCCGGCCGCCGGGCATTATGTAGCGGACCTTATGGAAGGCTTGGGCTTTGCAGTGGTGAGGTTGGTCCTGCCGAGCGACGAGGCATTTCAGGTCTGGATGTACACTCACCCATCGCTGGGGGCCTTCCATATTTGTACAGGCGGCTGGGGAACCACGATGATTGCACGTGACCAGGGAAGCATCTTCGACCAGATGTATACCCACCGGGTCATGGCCGGTTTCGGGCTGTGGGAGATTCTTGAGGAGCAACTCGCGGAGTTTCCTGCACTGGGAGACGCGTCCAGAAGGCTCAGGTTCTGGGAGTTTGCCACCATGGAGGAGCGGGAGGAACTCTTCGAGACCGTACTGTGGGAGGCGATGAGGTTCTCCAACTGCATCTGGATCGCGGATTTCGCCCTCGCCAGTCTCCTACGGCATGACGTGGGTCTGGCGGTTGACGCCGCCCTCGGTGCTCTGTGCCCAGCGTGGGCATACACAGTCCACTTCCAGTCTGACGGAGAACCGCTGGCCGGCGGAACACTGAGGGTCGAGATGGCCGAAATACTGGTCGGGCCGTGGAACCCGGTGGCCGGTTCTTCTGCGAGGGTTGACCGTTTTGCTGGCGGCTGGGCCCTGGGTGATAGAGGTACCCTGCCGGACACCCGCGACGGGTTATGCTGGCCGCAACGGATTGAGCGGGCTGAGGTCTATGTCGAACAGGGATTGCCCGTGGACATCACCCATGACTGGTTGACCCTCGAGTTTGTCCCTGAGATCCAGGTCCCGCTGGATGCCTGGGCAGATTGGGACCCCTCGACACAGCGTTTTGTCACTGTGGCGGAGCGTTCTCCTCAAGGAACGACCGCCAGGACGAAATCGGTCTCTTGCTATCCAAAGGAGATCTTCCAGACTCCTCTGCACGATGGGAGCACCCTCTCCATGGGAGACTTCATCCTCTACACGATCCTTCAGTTTGACCGCGCCAAGCCGAATAGCGCCATCTACGACGAAAGTGCTGTTGGCGCGTACAACGCGCTCATGGGCCATTTCAAGGGCGTGAGGTTCATCACCGATGATCCTGACTATGGTCTGATCGTCGAGTACTACTCCGATCAGTGGCAACTGGACGCGGAGCTCACGGTGACGACCATGTTCCCCTTCTACTCAGAGGGGCCAGGTATGTGGCACACGATTGCTTTAGGCATCAGGGCCGAGCAAGATAGGGCGCTCGCGTTCTCACAGAGCAAGTCCAACGCACTTGGTGTGAGTTGGATGAACCTCATCGACGGGCCGAGCCTGTCTATCCTCGAGGGGTATCTGGATACGGCCAAGGAGACCAGACACATCCCCTACAACCCGACCATGGGGCTGTATGTCACTGAGGCTGAGGCAACTGAGCGCTGGAGCAATCTGGAGGAGTGGTACGCTGACAAGGGACACTTCTGGGTGGGCAGCGGTCCGTTCTACCTGGAGAGGGCCGACACCGCCGAGCAGATTATCCACCTGAAGAGGTTCCAGGACTACCCCGACCCCATGGCCAGGTGGCTCTTCCTGCTGGAACCACTGCCCTAGAAACTCAGCCGAAAACACCTTATGTGGATGCGGCTAGTCCTACTGGCCGCCTTGAAACAAGAACACCTTCCAGGTATTGCCGAATGCTGTTGACAAACGTCCTGGCCATAGAAG
>PWUB01000172.1 GCA_003563755.1 Clostridia bacterium | reverse complement strand
TGCTTCGGATACGTGGTGGGTCACTATCCGGAGCTGGGATACTTCTCCCTTGAGGAGATCGAGTCGGTTCGCGGGCCCCTGGGGCTGCCCGTTGAACGGGACCGTCATTTTGCACCCACCACGCTGTCAGCGGTCATGGACACAAAACGAAACGGACGGAGGCATCGCTGAAACCACGGGAAACGTGAGTTCAACAGTCGGCCCCCCAGGGAGGAGGACCTGGCAGCCAGCACCCCCGGGGTTGAGGTTCAGCTGCAAGATGAGGAGTGAGCAAGAGACAATTTCGCCAGTTTCACTCCCCGCAGGCATTGAAGCTCATGGGCCAGATCCCGGACCTCGTGGGATGAACCGTGCAGAACCAGCACCTCGAGACAGTCGTCTGCATCCAGGTGAACGTGAAGACTGGCGGACACCACGTTAGGATATTCATGCTGAACGCTGTTGAGCACATGCCCAAGGTTGACATTGCGGTGCTCGTAGAGCAGGGTGAGGGTGCCCATCACTTCCCGGTCCTCGATTTGGTACTCACCCTGGATGACCGCATCCCGGGCCAGGCGCCTGAGAAACTCCGACCGTGATGAATATCCTTCCTCCTCAACGAGCCTGTCGATCTGCTGCAGCAGGCTCCGTTCCATGGTGACTCCGAAGCGCATCAGGGGATCCTCTGCTGTCAAGATCGATCCCTCCCTTCCGAAGGGTGTGCTCACCAATTCGGTGCCCCATCCTTGATTCCCTCCCCGGGATGGTCGTTCGACCCCCTCTCAGGATTAGACCCATGAACTACGGGCCCGGAGATGATATCATGAAGGGAGCACGACTACGGTGAGGAGAGGATCCATGCCGGCTAATCTCAGCCCCGAATACATGGAAGCAGAGAGGCGCTGGCGCCAGGCCTCCGCCCCCGAGGAGAGGCTGGCGGCCCTGCAGGATATGCTGCGCACCATTCCCAAGCACAAGGGAACCGAGAAGATGCAGGGCGACCTCAAGCGCCGCATATCCAAGGCACGCGAGCAGATGGAGAGCCGCCGGCGCTCGGGGGCGCCCAAGAGGCGGCCCGCGTGGGTGGTGGACCGGCAGGGGGCCGGAGTGGTCATCGTCCTGGGGCCCGCGAACTCCGGGAAATCCTCCCTGGTCGATCGGATGACCAATGCGGAACCGGAGATAGGCGAATATCCTTTCACCACCGTCATGCCCCTTCCGGCAATGATGCCGTACGACAACGTCCAGGTGCAGCTGGTAGACCTCCCCCCCCTTCACCAGGAGATGTCCCCGCCCTGGCTGGCAGAGGTGATCAGGGGCAGCGACGCCGCACTGCTGGTGCTGGACCTGTCCGACGATGACGTGCTGCACCTGACCGAGGCGGCCCTGGCGTACCTGCAGGAGCGCAGCCTGCATCTGCGTATCCCAGAGCACCTAAAGACCGACCAGTTCATCGGGGTCCGGGAGGATGACGAGGTCAGCATATCCTCCCCGACGCTGATCGTCGCCAACAAGTTTGAGGACGAAGAAGCTGAGCTGCGCCTGGAGCTTTTGGCCGAAATGTGGGAGGAACACGGTTATCCGCGCCTTCCCCTGATTCGGGTCTCAGCGCACTCGGGTCGAAACATCGACGAGCTCCGAGAGGGGATCTGGCGGCTCATCGGAAAGGTCCGCGTCTACACCCGCCCTCCCGGCCGGGATCCGGATTTTTCCGAACCCTTCGTTCTCGACGAGGGGTCAACGGCCCTGGACCTGGCGAGGGCCATTCACAAAGATATCGGAAACTCCTTCAAGTACGCCCGGGTGTGGGGCGTCAATACCTTCGATGCCCAGATGGTGGGCCGTGATTACGTCCTCGCCGACGGCGATGTCCTCGAAGTGCATTCCAGCTGAGTATGAAGGGAAGTGAATCCTGATGCCCGCGACTCATTTTTCTCTCACCCCATCGGAATCCAAGCGGTTGATAGGCAGGGCCGTCAGCGCCATGAAGCCCGTGAGAAGGGCAATGAAGGAGGGAACCGTCCTCATATGCACCGGGTCCACGAACGCCTTCGTGGTGGAGGAGATCCTCGGCGAAAGGTTCAGACACTACCAGTACCTCACGGGAATAACTCTTCCGTCTGATGCGGACGACTCCCTCGTTCCCCCCGACCGGCGTCCCGACGTGGTGCTGCACCGCGGAGAGATCGCAAAAGATCTCGACCGCTTCAGCGCCCTCGAGAATATGCAACCCGACGACGTGTACATAAAGGGCGCCAACGCCCTGGACTACGAACACAAAGTGGCGGGAATTCTCATAGGCGGCTTCGGAGGAGGTGGCACCATCGGCGGCAGCTGGGGCCACATCGTGGGTCGGAGGCTCTGTTTCATCATACCCGTGGGCCTCGAGAAATGCGTTGCCGGCGATATCCACACCATCGCGGACCGTCTCAACCGGCACGATGAATACGATCCCGACCCGCCCCGGATGATGCCCGTGAGGGGGGAGATCGTCACCGAAATCGAGGCGGTGGGGATCCTCACCGGTGCCCGGGCCCACCACATTGCCTCGGGAGGAATAGCCGGCGCCGAGGGAGCGGTCCGCCTCCTCGCCGAGGGCACGGAGGAGGAAGTCGAGGCGGTACGGGCCCTGGTGGAAGACATCTCGGGCGAACCCTCCTTCCTTGAAAACCTCTCGGGATGAAGGGAGCGACCGGGATGCAGCTGACAGTATTGGGACGCTATTCACCCTTCCCACCCCCCGGCGGGGCCTGCCCGGGCTACCTGGTGCAGGCCGGTGGGGAATCGGTGCTGTTGGAATGCGGAAGCGGCGTGGTGGCCCGCCTGCAGAGGCACATGCCCCT
>PWUB01000061.1 GCA_003563755.1 Clostridia bacterium | reverse complement strand
GGATGGACCCCGCTGTCTGTGATACTGCGTGGTATGACCGTCCCCGCAGACCAGGACTGAGCACCGACGAGCAATGAGCGTCGGGGGTGACACATATTCCGTCGCTCTCGGCGCCTCCATGAACACATGTGCCGATCTGCATCGCAGATAATGCATCGTCACACGTCCATATCCTTGCAGCCGGTCGCCCGCTGTATGACCGCTGGCGACCGACCCCACGTTAACTGATCAGTGCCGCCTTCGGGTGCACGGACGCGAGGCTGAAAGGTACTTGATTCCGGCAGCATCCAACTCCGTATCGCCCCCTGCCACCACTGGACAAGAAGTGGCTGCGTGTTATAGGTTAAGCGAGAGCAAACTGAGCTCAATGCTTCAGTTGGCAGCCGTGCGTCAGCGTTTGGCCAGTGCGTTGATCGAGTATTTGCAGGTGCAAACGGAGGAGGAGAAATCATGACTGTCACGGAACTTCTTACCAATGTATATGACATGACGGGCATCCAGGCGCTCACCCTGGATCATGTCATAATGCTCGTGGTCGGCGCGGTGCTTATATACATGGCTATAGTGAAGAAGTTTGAACCATTGATACTCCTGCCGCTGGGTTTCGGAGTCATCCTCACGAACCTGCCCCTGGGAAACCTTCTGGATCACGGCCTATTCAAGATGCTCTACATACCAGTTGAAACTGAAGTCTTTCCCCTCCTGATATTCATCGGTGTCGGCGCCCTGACGGATTTTGGTCCGGTCATCGCGTACCCGTACTCCATGCTGTGTGGAGCAGCTGCCCAGGCAGGAGTCTTCATCATAATGGTCTTGTCCGTGGTGATCGGTTTCTCACCGGCAGAGGGAGCGGCAATAGGCAGCACCGGAGGTGCAGACGGCCCGATCGCCGTCTTTGCGGCCATCAGGATGGCACCACACCTGATAGGACCGATAGCCGCCGCGGCGTACTCCTACATGGCCCTGGTACCCCTCATCCAGCCTCCGATCATGCGCCTGCTTACCAGCCAGAAGGAGAGAGCAACGGAGATGGCACAGCTCCGTGAGGTCTCCAGAACGGAAAGAATCCTGTTTCCCATACTGCTTACCATCATAGTCGGTCTCATTGTTCCCGCTTCCATACCCCTTATAGGATCCCTGGCGATCGGCAATATCCTGAGGGAATCAGGGGTAACAAAGAGGTTGGCGAACGCCGCGGGCAACGAGATGATCAACATCATCACGATTCTTTTGTCTCTGACCATCGGAGTCACCATGCGAGCCGAGACGTTCCTGGTGCTCTCCACCATTCAGATCATGGTCTTGAGCCTGTTCGCCTTCGTCTTCGGTACGGCGGCAGGAGTCATCTTCGGTAAAATTCTCTTTCTGCTAACGAGAGGCAAAGTGAACCCGCTGATCGGTTCAGCAGGCGTGTCAGCCATACCGATGGCGGCAAGGGTGTCCCAGATCGAGGGTAGAAGGGCGAACCCTAACAACTTCCTCTTGATGCATGCAATGGGAGCCAACGTGGCCGGTGTAATAGGCACGACCGTCGCCGTAGGTTTGCTGATCGCACTGACCGGCTGACCCTCAACTGTGAAGCGGATCATGACCGCAGCCTCTGAACTGGACACCTACCTGAACGATGAATGCAGCTGCCCGGCGGTACGCGGCGAATACGGGATGGAGGAGGAACTACGATGGTGACGGATGCAGTGATCTCGAGCGCCATGGCTTTCGCTCTGCTCTTTGCGGTGATGATACTCTTAGCGCTCTGCGTGAACAGCCTCAAGGCGATCAATGCCTTCGAGAGGAGAGCAAAGAGGAAAGAAGCCGTTGAGGATGAAGGTGAAGCCGTTTCCCCACCCACCACGATTGCAGAGCCTGAAACGGAGCCCGCTGCTGAGGTCAAGGAAACCGAAAGTCTGCCCCAGGTGATAGACACCGAAAGAGCCGTTCGTCCTGAGGTCGTGGCTGCAATCAGCGGCGCTGTTCAAATCTGCCTGGAGGAGGACCCCGGGATAGGTCGATCTCAGTTGATCGATGCCGAAGGTTTCGTTCGTCCTGAGATCGTAGCCGCTATCAGTGGCGCTGTTCAGATCTACCTGGCAGAAGACTGCGCTGACCATTAAAAGGCATCGTGCATGGGGCCACAGGAGACACGCCGTCGGTGCGCACCACGAGGATCTCACGCGGGAGAGTCTCCGGCCTGATAGATATCCTGCTCTGATGCGGCGGGCTGTGGAAGGTAGACTCTGCGCAGCTGGTTTCTGGAGGCATTCTGGCACCTCTGACCAGTGATTCCGCAGGCGACCTACCGTCCCCCGGACACCGGCCGGAGCGTGGAGTCAGCTTCTCACACTACCGATACCCCGCATCGGCAGCAGGAACTGTTTGAGGAGATGCTTAAGACCCAGGGTTCATGAGCATTCTGCGAACCCTGAACATCGCTGGGCACAACTCAGAAGATTTGGAGGAACGCATCGTACTGACACCGCGAGACATTCGCGACCCATCCCCTACCATAGGTGATCCGCGTTCCCTGCAAGACACTCCCGGCTCCTTCCAGCTCACGTTCCGTCTTTCCGAGATCCACCGATGGCCTGCTTGACCCCACATCTTCCCATCGAACCGGATGGAATCCATTCATAACGAATGGTGTCCGAGCTTGAGTGAAGACGGTGGGTGGCCTACACTATGGGCATATGTAGGCGACCACTACCGTTTTCGGGGGAGATGAAACCTTGGTCCTCGTCAGAAGAATTCTCATCGTCGTGATCGTTCTGGTGATTCTTATTTTCCTCGGTGTGCTGTCAGCGCTCCTTCTGGGATCCATCCTGCCCCGCACGC
>PWUB01000147.1 GCA_003563755.1 Clostridia bacterium | reverse complement strand
CGGCCTACTGGTTTCCGTTCAGCCGGCGACTCGGGGGTGTACTTCGGCCGGTGGGGCCGCTGAGTCGCAGCGCCCTCAGCTCTCTGGGGACCCGCTGGGCTTACTTCTCCCCGTCATCATCTTTAGGTGGCTAAGCTGTTGAACCCAATTCTAACCGCGGGTTGAGGCCCTGTCAACCCACCCACCCGGCCTCCCCCGATTCTTCTACGAGGAGCGCCCGCCCGACGGAGGCGGTGGGATCCATCCCCCCCGGTCCGCCCCGGTGATCCCCCTCGTCTCCTCTTGAAAGGGTGGCAGGAAAGCCCACGCAGGCATAGAAGATAGGGATGTGATAACCACTCGCACAGGACCCCTCGTGGGTTTCACCGGCCCATCACCGACAGGCCCTGTCAGCGTCGAATGCCCTCACCTCAGCCGGAGGGATCCGGGGCGTCCGGCGCGGCGAATGACACCGAGAGGAAGTGGGTACATGGCTGTCCTGCGGCGCCACACACCCGTCTTTGTCATCCTGATCCTGGTGTTTGCCATGTTGATCCTCGCCGGCTGCGGTGCGCCCGCGGCCGAAGAGGATGAAGAGGGCACCGCCACTGAACCCGAGGAGGCCGAGGAGCCCGAGGAAGAGGAACCGGACGATGCACCGACGGTGGCCATCAACCGCTGGGAGAACCCCATGGACATGATGGACCTCATCGATTCATTCGAGGTCCTGGCCTGGACGTTGACCCCCATCCAGGGCGGAGAGGAACAGGAATCCCTCGACATCGCCTACCGCTACGAGGGGAGCGAGGTGGTCGAGGGTGGAGACACCAGCAAAGTGAACATCATTTTTGATGACGAGGAATTCGTGATCTGGCTGGATGGATCGGGTGAGGTGGTCCGGGCGGAATCCGGCGGGGAGCTGCTCCCGGATATGGCCGTCGACCTGGTGGTCCGCAACCTGCTCATGATGCTCTTCATGCCCTTTCACGTCTTCGATACCCTCGATATTCACGATGTCCTCATCGGACAGGGACCGGGGTGGGAGTGGAGCGTCGAATCCGTAGGGACAGAGACCATCGGCTCCATGCAGGCGGAGGTCACCAACTGCGTGCTGATCATGGGGCCCCCTGCCTCGGCCCCGGGCGAGGAGGTCCGGGTGAATTTCAGGGTGGGTGACTTCGGTGATTTCCAGATGCTCGTAGGCTACGAGGCCGGCACCGACGGCGGAGCGGACCAGCAGATGCAGTTTGTGATGAAGGTCACGGATGTGGCGCCCCGCTGAACCGGGGGCATGGATGCCGTCTGCAACTGGTGTCGGGGCCCCGCGGCCCGGGGTGGTGCCGCACTGCGACGCCTCCAGCATCGCTTTCTGGGGACGGACCAGCACACGGGCCCGTGCTGGTCCGTCCCCTCCCTCGCCCCATCAGGGCGTCACGGGACTGCACCGGGCCTCATCCCCGCACCGAAATGCTCACACCGTCCATCAACACGTAGGGGAAGCTGAAGGACAGGGCCTGCATCACATCGGAGCTGACGCTCACCAGGCGGCTGCTCCACCCCTCGAAGGCGTTGACGTGAAGCATGCAGTCCTTGACCCGACCCACGGGCTCTCCGTTTTCGATCTTGAATCCCAGGGCCACGTTGCCGCTCACTTCTCCCCCGTACGGGTTGGCCCCCCACGCCCCCATCAGGCTGTGGACCAGGAGTCCCTCGTCGACGGAGGCCAGCATGTCGGCATAGCTGACATCGCCCGGCTGCACCCGTATGTTGCTGGTGGACACCCCGGGTACCGATGTGAGGCCGCCCCGGCCCCCGTTCCCCGTGGGCGCCATATCGAGCCGGGCGCTGTTTCTGAGATCCAGGAGGAAGCTCCGCAGGACACCTTCCTGTACGATGGGTGTGCACTGGCCGGGTACACCCTCGTCGTCCCAGGGTGAGGTGCCGAGGCCTCCGTGCATGAGACCGTCATCGTAGATGCTCACCCGTCGGTCGGCCACGGTGTCCCCTATGCGCTCCCGCCACGGCGACACCCCGCGGGAGACGGAATCGCCGTCGGCACAGGCAAGAAACGGCCTGAGGATATCGCCCATGGCCCAGGGACTGAAGATCACGGGGTACCGGCCGTCACCGATGGAGGCCTTCTTACGCCCGATGGCCAGCCGCTCTATTACCCGCTCCGCCAGCTGCATGGGATCTTCGTACAGGAATCTCCCTCCCAGCACGTCGCCGACGCGCAGGAGGCCGTCCTCTACCAGGACCGCATGGCAGCTGACGCTGGCCGAGGTGCTCTCCTTCTGCAGGTCGATACCGCCCGTGTTGAGGAGACGGATCCTCCCTGTGCTCCTCGATACGGACACGTTCACCTTCACGTCAGGATCGTACTCATTGATCCTGTCCACGATCGCGCGGCCCGTCTCGGTCATGGGCTCTAGCCCGATGACCGCCGGGTCCATGATCTCCGGATCCGGATACTCCCCCGGGCCGGGGAACTCGAAGTCCACCTGGCTCCCGAAGGCGGCGGTGGCACACGCCCTGTCCACGAGTTCGTCGGCGGCTCCCTCCCGCGTGCTGGCCGCAAAACCCAGCTTTCCATCGACGACGATCCGCAGGGCGATGCCCGTGCTCGAGGAGGCCTCGAGCATCTTGAGTTTGCTGTCTGCGAACCTCACCGGGATGCGCTCCGAGTCCACGGACCACACCTCGGCGGCCTCTCCCCTGGTCGCCGCCAGCTCCAGTACCTTTTCAGCTTCACGCCCGAACATGGTCATGCTTTCTCCCCTCCGACCACGACATCCCGGATCCTTATGTGCGGCGACCACATGCTGGTGGGAAGGGGCGACTGCTCACCCT
>PWUB01000044.1 GCA_003563755.1 Clostridia bacterium | reverse complement strand
TACGAGGAGGGTGGTCAGCTCACCGAGGCGGTGAGGCGTAAGCCGTACAGCGTGGTACTGTTTGACGAGGTTGAAAAGGCCCATCCCGAGGTCTTCAATACTCTGCTGCAGGTTCTCGAGGAGGGGCGTCTCACGGAGGCGAAGGGTCGTACCGTTGACTTCCGCAACACGGTGATAATCATGACCTCGAACGTCGGAGCGGAGCTGATCCGGAGAGAGAGCGCCGTCGGCTTCAGGGTGGAAGATCGAAACTTCATCGACTACGACAGCATGAAGGATAAGATCATGGAAGAGGTCAAGAGGACCTTCCGCCCGGAATTTCTAAACCGTGTCGATGACATCATCGTGTTCCAGTCCCTGACGCAGGAGGACCTGGACTCCATACTCCAGATGATGCTAGAGGAGGTTGCGGAGCGGATTGAGGACAGGGTGCAGCTCTCTATCACGGATGATGCCAGGCAGGTCCTGCTCGATGAGGGGTACGATCCTGTGTACGGGGCGAGGCCGCTGCGTCGTGCCATCGTTCGGCTGTTGGAGGACCGCCTGTCCGATGCGCTCCTTGAGGGCAGATTCCAGGAGCGAGAAGAGGTCGTCGCCGTGGCGGAGGACCGAAGCATCGTCCTCCTGAGCACCGAGGAAGCCTCACAGCGGGGTGTGCAGGCCGAGCCCATTCGGCCATCGAAAGCCGGGGGCGGAGATGATGCAGCGAAGGATGATGAGGAGGCAGGGCGGGACGCCGAGGACGTGGCCGGCGAGGACGACGGTGACAGCACGGATGAATAATACCGGGAAACAGAGGTTGCCCTGGGCTTCAACTGTCCAGGGTTGCCTCTCCATCGGGATCTTCCCGAAGCGGGCAGACCTGTCTAAGAGAGGTTAAAGATTCCCAGTGTGTCGAGCTTCGAGCGTTCTTTGAGAAGGATATCATACATGTTGAGGTCGAAGGCATTACACAGGGCTGCCAGATAATAAAGCTGCATCCCGATCTCGCTCTCCAGTATCTCCCGGCATTCCTGGCAGGGTTCGCCTTGTATATGATTGCTCATGAACTTGGGCAGTTGCTGAAGGGAGGTATCCTCCGGTATGTCCGGCTTGTGGGCGTTGATCCGGATGCACCCGCAGCTCGTCGCAGCCTTGGTCGCTGCACGATGAATGCGTGCTACGGCTTCTTGGTGTTTGGCGAGGGTATCCAGTATGCTCCTGTGTCTCACCGTGCATTCCGATACGGCTTGCTGGAAATCGTCGCTGAGGAGATCTTTCATGAAAGTGCCTCCATCCTCTGTGTGAGATGAGCATCCCAGGAAGCGCGGTTCATGAATGATTATATCTCTGCACCCTGACCTTGTCAAAGTTTTGCGGGCGGTGCCGTCCGGGCACTGCCTCCGGGTGCCAGCGGCCTCAATGGGATGTTGTTCCAGATAATCGCTATTGTGTCAGAGGACGGGGTCCCGTAAAATGAGTTTCGTGAAAGACGTATACAGGTGGGTAGCTGAATATTGGCTGGCATCCTCTGGGATGATAAGCTTGTACTAGATAGGAGGTGGACGTTCATGACGGAGGAGCAAAATGAGAACAGGCCGGATCGCGTCGGTCTGGTGATCCCCGCTCAGGTTCGTGTGTGGATGGCTGTAGTAGGGTTCGTCTCCGGGGCTGTCGGAGGGTTCTTTCAGCTGGAAGCGATCGAGGGTGTCATAGATACCTCGCTGAATCTGGCTCAGACAGGTTTGGTGGTCGTTTTCGCCGGCATCCTGGGAACGATAGCCCTAGCAGTGGTCATTCCCCTGCTGATTTGGGGCATATTGAGCCTGGGACGATGGGTGGAGGGAAGGCTGACTAGGATACCGCTGGGTGACATAGTTGTTGGCGTTATAGGACTCATATTCGGACTCATAATCGCGAACCTGCTCGGAGCAGCCTTCACGCAATTACCCCTGATAGGAGGCATCGCCTCCACAATCGGCGCGATAATCTTTGGGTATCTCGGCTGGATCGTCGCCGTCAACAAGAAGCCGGATATGGTGGTCTGGGCAGGATCCCTGCGTTCAGGAGCCTATACTCTGATCAAGAGCCGCTCAGAGGAAGGGAATGACAGGGAGTCGCAGCGGCCCGGCAGCGTGCCCAAGATCGTTGATTCGAGCGCGATTATCGATGGGCGGATCGCCGACGTGTGCCGCTCGGGATTCCTCGAAGGCCCCCTCGTGATCCCCCAGTTCATTCTCGAAGAGGTCCAGCACATTGCCGATTCCTCTGATGCGATGCGCAGGGGCCGGGGCCGTAGGGGTCTGGATATCCTGAATACCATACAAAAGGATCTGGATATCGAAGTGCAGATATGCAGGCCACAAATGGCCGCCTCGGGAGACGTGGATGCCAAGCTCCTGCAGCTGGCGAGGGAGATGGATGGTAAGATACTCACCAACGATTACAACCTTAACAAGGTAGCCGTGCTGCAGGGTGTTCAGGTCCTCAATATCAACGACCTGGCGAATGCTCTCAAGCCTATGGTGATCCCGGGCGAAGAACTGACCATTACCCTCATCAAGGAAGGCAAGGAGCAGGGGCAGGGCGTGGGCTACCTCGATGATGGAACCATGGTAGTTGTCGATGATGGTTCACCGTACATCGGTGAGAAGATCAGTGTCTCGGTGACCAGCGTGCTGCAGACGTCGGCCGGAAGGATGATATTTGCCAGGCCGAATGAGCTGGCCGATGCGGCACCTGATTGATGATAGGGGAGAGGGGTAGTTCCAAAATGCCCCGTGTATCCGTCGTTCTCGCCGCCGCCGGTACGGGCGTTCGCATGGGCGGAGTGGACAAGCTGTTTTTGCCCCTCGGGGATAAGACTATGTTGCAACACTGCCTGGCGCGGATGCAGGAGGCAGAGCGGGTCCGGGAGATAGTGATCGTGGGTAGGGCATCCCTGCTCCCCGCCATCACCAATATCGCCAGATCCACGCCCCTCGAGGTCAAGGTCGTACCTGGAGTAGACAGTCGATTTGAATCGGTGCGGTGCGGTCTGAATGCCGTGTCAGACACCGCGGATTTCGTGGCGATCCATGACGCTGCAAGACCCCTGGTCACCCGCGAGTTGATCGACAGGGTGATCGATGCCGCCCAAGCTCACGGTGCGGCGATCCCGGCACTACCCGTGGCCGATACCATCAAGGAGGCAGTCGGAGAACGCCCCAGCGAACGGGTCGGCGCCACTCTGAGACGAAAAGACCTGCGAAAAGTGCAAACACCGCAGGTCTTTTCGCATAGGTTACTAGTGGAGGCTTATCGTTCCCTCGGTTCGTCTCCCGACGGGGCCCTGACCGATGACGCGTCGATAGTGGAGGCGTACGGTCATCCCGTCCACCTCGTGCCCGGTGACGAGCGAAACTTCAAGATCACGACCTGGGAAGACTACGAGATGGCGACGGCCCTCGCTGATCGTACACCTTTAGCACACCGGGTGGGCGTGGGATATGACAGTCATCGGCTCACGGCGGGACGCCCCCTGTACCTCGGAGGGGTGCAGATCCCCAGTCCCGTCGGGCTGGAGGGGCACTCCGATGCCGATGCGGTTCTGCACGCCGTCTGTGATGCCCTCCTTGGATCCGTGGGACTGGGTGACATCGGTATGCACTTTCCGGTCGGTGATGAGCGGTGGCGCGATATAAGGAGCAGTAAGCTGCTCGAACTAGTGGCTGCCATGGTGGCCGAGTCCGGGTACCTCCCGGGCAACATCGATGTAACCGTGGTGGCAGAGAGACCGAGGTTAGCACCCTTCATTACGGAAATGCGGGGATGCATTGCCGATGCCGCCGGCATATGCCCAAAAGCGGTTTCGGTGAAGGCCAAGACCAATGAGAGCATGGGCTCTTTGGGACGGGGTGAGGGGATAGCGGCCCTGGCAGTCTGTACCGTTTTTGGTGTATGTGATGCTCCCAAGATGCGAAACCTAAGGGACGGTTAGCTTCACAATCCGCCTTTTGGGAGGGAGCATCTGAGCATGTCTCGAGTCTTGAGTTCTCGGATCACTCGCATCGCCTGCTTCAGTCTCCTGGTGTTCTTGGCAGCATCCTGGCCGACTGGGGGAGCCCAGGCTAGCACAGCGGCGGTAGAATGTGATCAGGTGCCGGTTTTGTCACTCCGCCTCAGGATCACCGACCATGATGAAGTGGCAGAGATCCGCATTGATGGGCAGCCGATACTGAGGATTCTCGCACCTCTTGCGGGTATGAGGCCGTCGGAACGGGGACGGGTGATATTGACCAGGCTGCTAGAACTTGGGCACGATGAGGACAGGATCCTCGAGCTGAAGCCCGGGTTCGATTGCGGTTACCACGCGGTTATGGTCGGTGACGCCGTCCTGGTTACGGTGGATGCACCGACGGCCGCGGAAAGCCGGACCACACCCGCCGAACTCGCCCAGCTGTGGTGCGATAGGATCCGAGAAGCCCTCGGAGCTGTAGTGCTGAGGGACGAGGCAGGGGAGGCGGTTGCCATGGTTGCCTCATGGTACGGGGCGAAGTTCGCCGGACGGCCGACGGCGAGCGGTGAACTCTTTGACCCTGAAGGTTTCACAGCAGCTCACCGATCCCTACCCTTCGGAACCCTGGTAAAGGTCACATACCCGAGAACCGGCCGAACGGTCACGGTGCGGGTGAATGATCGTGGTCCGTTCACACCGGGGCGGGATCTGGATCTCTCCCGTGCGGCTGCAGAGAGATTGGGCCTTCTGCCGCACGGCGTTTGTGAGGTAGTGGTATCGGTGATCGAGGACTAGCAAGCACCAGACAGCCTGTGGTGGAGGCGGGGCCTGTGCATCCAGCCCCGCCTCCCGTGGTTGTGCGGTATGATATAATCAAGCTGTTTGGCACGGGAGGTGATCGATCGTGGGCCTGAAGGTGTTGAACACTCTTTCGGGGCGCAAAGAGGATTTCCAGCCGCGGGACGAGGGGCAGGTGTCCATATACATTTGCGGTGTGACACCCTACAGCAGCACGCATCTCGGGCACGCACGTCCGTCGGTGTTCTGGGACACCGTCATCAGGTACCTTGAGTTCTCCGGCTACGAGGTGCGGGCGGTGCAGAACGTCACTGATGTGAACGAGAAGGTGGCGGCGAGGGCGGTGCTCGAGGGTGTTCGGGAACGAGAGCTGGCGGAGAAGTACAACGCGGAGTACGACCATATTATGCATGAGTTGAATGTCCGCCCTGTTGATGAATATCCTTGGGTCTCGGATCACATGGACGGTATCATCAGCATGATCGAGGATCTCATAGAAAAAGAACACGCATACGTCGTTGAGGGAGAAGTATACTTCAGCGTTGCCTCATATCCCCAGTACGGTAAGCTGTCCGGACAGACCCCGGACGATCTCAAGGCGGGTGCCAGGATACAGGTGGATGACCGTAAGAAGCATCCCGCTGACTTCGCCTTATGGAAGAAGGCAGAGGAGGGCATGGACTCCTGGGACAGTCCCTGGGGCCCGGGCCGCCCCGGATGGCACATTGAATGCTCCGCCATGTCGCTGCAGTACCTTGGCTTCGGCTTTGATTTTCACGGAGGGGGCACGGATCTTCTGTTTCCCCACCACGAGAACGAGGTTGCCCAGAGTGAAACCTGGTGCGGCGGTGAGCCCTTCGTCCGTTACTGGGTGCACCACGGAATGGTGACGGGCGAGGACGGCAAGATGTCCAAGTCCCTCGGCAATTTCGTGACGGTTGAGGAGGTCCTGGAGCGATTCAGGCCCGAGGTCCTCAGGCAGTTTCTTCTCAGCGCCCACTATTCAAAACCCCTCAAGTTCAGTGACAGGTTGATACGGGGCACCGAGAGCGCGTGGGACCGACTCGTGAACTCCGTGTCTGCCCTGCACCAGGTCGTCGCGAGAACACCCAGGCCTGGAGTCATGCTGGCCGAACAGGAAGCCCGCCCGCTGTACGAAATAGTGGACACGCTGAAGGAGACCTTCACCGCCGCCATGGATGATGCTTTCAACACACCCAGGGCCAGTGCAGCACTATTTGAGGCGGTACGTGCGGTGAACGCCTTCATCAATGCTCCGGACTTCGAGTTGAGTGCACCGGTTCATGCAGCCCTGAGTGATATCCTCGATCAGGTTGAGATTTGCTGCCGGATCCTCGGGATATGGCCGCGCGAAGGAGTAGCCGAGTACTCCGGGCAGATCCAAGACGGTGACATCTCGGAGAGCCTGCTGCAGCTTTTGATCGAGGTGCGGGAGCAGGCACGGGCGCGCCGGTTGTGGGACATCGCCGATACCATACGTGACCGCCTATCTGAGATGGGCATTAAGCTGGAGGACACTTCCGAGGGAACGCGCATCAGGCGGGGGGATTCTTGATGAAGGTGCACGTCATCGATTACACGCGAGATGCCGACCGGACGGTGGCTGTTGCAGCCAGGCTGTGCTACTCACCCTCCAGCATAGAAGACATCGGTACCAGGATGGACGAGAGTGAGGTCGTACGCATGGTCCACATGCTCCGTGAGCGTGGACACATGTCACCCTTCGAGCATGCCTACTTCGTTGTCGGTATCGAGGGTTTGAGCAGAACGGCCTCACACCAGCTGGTCCGTTCGCGGATCGCCAGCTATTCTCAGCAGTCCCAGAGGTACATAGACCACCGGGATTTCCCCTTCGTTACTCCTCCCAGTATCAAGAAGGATCCGCGCCTTCATGAACGATATCGGGAGCACTTGGCGGAGGCAACCGCGCTGTACAGGCAACTGTGCGATGCGGGAGTGCCGAAGGAGGATGCTCGTTTCGTGCTTCCCAATGCTACGGCCACGAGCCTGGTGATGTCCAAGAACGCCCGGGCGTGGTTGGAGTGGTTCGAGGTTCGAATGTGTACCAGGGCTCAGTGGGAGATACGAGTCCTGGCCCACCGCATTCTCAGGCAACTGCGGCGTCTGGCGCCAGAGATATTCGAGGTGGCGGGACCTCCCTGTATGACCGAGGGCATATGCCGCGAAGGTACTGACAGCTGTGGGCGGATTGATCACCTGGTCGTAGACACCCGCTCCTTTAGGATGGCGAGGCTGAGCGGTGAGGAGAAGAAAGAGTGAATCAGGCGACGGATCAGGTCGAGGGACGAAATCCCGTGAGGGAGTTGCTCTCGGCACGGCGGCGCGAGGTCTTCCGGATGTACCTGGCGGAAGGCATGGAGCAGTCTGATGCTGACGAGCTGGGTTCGATGGCCGAGGACGCCGGTGTGTCGGTGAGGTCTGTCTCGCGCCAGGCGCTGGACCAGATGGCAAAAAGCGGTGCGCACCAGGGTGTGCTGGTGACCTGTGGGTCGTATCCATACTGTACGGTGGAGGATGTGCTGAACAGAGCCACATCCGCCGGAGAGGACCCCTTCATCGTGGTCGCGGCACATATACAGGATCCTCAGAATCTTGGTGCCATCATCAGAACCTCCGAGGAGGCGGGCGTGCACGGAGTGATCATTCCTCGGCGGAGGGCGGCCCACATAACACCCGCCGTTGTCAAGGCCTCAGCGGGGGCATCTGAGTACATGCATGTGGCGCTGGTGACCAACCTTGTCAGAACCGTCAGGCACCTTCAGGAGGAGAGAGTCTGGGTGTTCGCTGGAGATGCTGCCGGGGTGCCTGTTTACGACGTGAACCTTTCCGGTGCTGTGGGCCTCTGTATAGGCAGCGAGGGGGAGGGCGTCCCGCGGCTTCTCGCCCAGACCTGCGACGGTCTGGTATCAGTTCCGTCCCGGGGCCGCGTCGGGTCGCTCAACGCTTCGGCGGCCGGGGCGGTGCTTATGTATGAGGTTGTTAGGAGACGCTACCGCGGCGATGGTTGACCGCAGGGCTCTCAGAGCAGTATAATTTGCAGTGTGTTAATAACGTGTTCATACAATCTTAACATTCTCTCTGTTGCCACATTCCCGCTGGTGATCTATCTAGAGAGGATCTGGTCACATATTAGATTAGCAACAACGCATATGTTTACTTATGACGAGGACACAGGAATCATTGCCCTGGGAGTGGAGGATGATATTTTGTGAGCAGTTACCCCCATCCCGAGTACTACCCGTCGGAATATGAGGCAATGGTTGACGAGGACCTGGTGGAAATAGCCAAGGCGGGCAGCAAGCGGGCTCTGGAGTTCTTGATGCTCAAATACAAGAACTTCGTCAGAGCCAAGGCCCGCAGCTACTTTTTGGTGGGGGCAGATCGCGAGGACATTATCCAGGAGGGCATGATCGGCCTGTATAAGGCGGTACGGGATTTTCGGCCTGACAAACTGTCCTCGTTCAAGGTGTTTGCGGAGCTGTGTATCCAACGCCAGATAATCACGGCCATCAAGACCGCCACGCGGCAGAAGCACATACCCCTCAATTCCTACGTCTCGCTTAATAAGCCCATATATGATGAGGAGTCAGACCGGACATTGATGGACGTCCTGGCCGGCAGCATGATCTCGGATCCCGAGCAGCTCATCATATCCCGCGAGGAGTTTGACCAGATAGAGAAGCGGATGGGGGAGATGCTCAGCGACCTCGAGTGGCAGGTTCTCATGGCCTATCTCGACGGCCGTTCGTACCAGGAGATCGCCTACGAGATCGGCAGGCACGTCAAGTCGGTGGACAATGCCCTGCAGCGGGTGAAGCGGAAGCTGGAGCAGTACCTGCTGGAAGCTGAAGAGGGAGACGAGTAGTCTGTCCATTCCCCGAACACAAACAGGTAGATGCAAGGCGGACCTCCCGGTGAACCGGGAGGTCGGTGACTGCGTGTACCCGATACCGGTGTGTCTAACGGCCACCCTTTCCCAGGATCAACCACAGGCCGGCGCCGATCAGGACCGCCACCCACAGGTAGTTGAGTAGCTCCAGGGAGACCCAGCCGAAGTGCTGGTGGCTCATGATCGCTGTGCCGAACAGGGTAAGACCCGCTGCAGGGAACAGGGGCCAGTAGCGGGGGCCGTGGTTGCGGAACCTCCTCGTGTGAATCGCGAAGACCCCCAGGAAGGCCGCGGCCAACAGCAGGAAGAAGACCCCCGCCTCCACGCCCTCGGCGCCGGTCACTTCGTCGAGGAGTGCATACAGCCCGATGGACAGGAGTACCAGCCCGGGGATGAGAAAGCCGAGGTTTCCGTACGATTTTCTCCCCCCGAGAATCCAGTACACTCCGCAGAAGGCTAGTCCGAGGGTGACCAGGAACAACGAACCACTCAGGTATAGCATTGTCAGCAGCAGGGTAATTCCCACCAGGATCATGAGGGCACCGAGTTTGCCTCTGGTGGACTCGAGCATTTGCGTCGCCTCCTCGTCTGTAATCATGGTACCGCCTTGAATGAGTGAGCATAACTGCCCGGGGTCATGATACGGTCACAGGCAGGACATGACCGGGGTCATGTATGCGCACCCTCAGACCAGGCGGTGTTTCATCGCGAGGAGTACTGCCTGGGTACGGTCGTTAACACCCAACTTGGAGTAGATGCTGCTGATGTAGTTCTTCACGGTTCCCGTGCTCAAAAACAAGTCCGACGCGATTTCCTGGTTGGTGTGGCCCGCCGCCATCAATGCCAGGACTTCACGCTCTCGGGAGGTGAGACCCTCCCCGCCTCCGGGAACTCGGTTCGTGTCGCGGACGGGGGAAGACTGGGCAGCATCGATGAGTCTTGCGGCTATCTCCGGCTGCAGCAGAACATCACCCCTTGCCGTCGCCCTGATCACCTCCATCAGTCTCTCGGACGGGAGGTCTTTGAGCACGTAGGTACGGGCCCCTGCCTTCAATGCACCGATGATAAGCTCATCGTCGTCGAAGGTGGTGAGAGATATCACGCGAACTTCGGGGTTGTCTTCGATTATACGGTGGGTGGCCTCGATTCCATCCATCAACGGCATCTGAATGTCCATGAGAACCACGTCGGGTGGGTCCTCGCGGCACAGTTTTGCGGCCTCGCACCCGTTCGAGGCGGTTCCCGTGACTTGCATGTCCTCCTCAATCTCCAGGATCGTCTTCAGACCGTCCCTCATCAGCCGCTGATCATCCACGATCAGGATCCTGATCTTCATGCTCTCTCACCTCCACTCTGGCCCTGATCATGAAGCCGTGGGGCTCTGCGTTGGAAAACTCGAGGGTTCCATCAAACTCGGCGAGCCGTTCCCGGATGCCGCGGAGCCCGTATCCCTCCACGGGTTCAGCGGCACCGCAGCCGTCGTCTCGCAGGGTCAGGGAGATTGCTGAGGGGCTGCGATGCAGGCCGATCTCGAGTCTGCTGGCATTGCCGTGCCGCAGGCTGTTGGTCATCCCTTCCTGGATGATCCTGTAGAAGGCAAACTCCAGCTTCTCTGGCAGAGAGACGTCCTGCAGGTTCAGCTCAACGGACAGCCCACGCCCGGCCATCTCACGAGCCAGGCCGCGAACGGCGGATTCGAACCCCTGTTCATCCAGTTCTTCAGGCCTCCATGCCTTCACCGATCGACGGATCTGTTGCAGGCCCAGGCGGGCCTGGTCCTGGATTCGGGCCACGTCATCACCTGCCCGGTCAGGATCGACCTGCAGTAGCCGCTTCGAGGCCTCCAGGCCAACGATGATGCCCGTCAGGCTGTGGGCCACGGTATCGTGGATCTCCCGGGCCAGGCGGTTACGTTCCTGGACAGCGGCCACCTGCTCCCTCTGCTGGCTGCTCCTCATGAGCTCCCTGTGGGCCTCCTCCAGTTCCTCCTGGGATCGCTGTAAATCCCTCAGGGCCCGTTCTGCTCGAATTGTCTGTTCACGCTGCATACGGGCCAGTAGGCTGACTCCGTAGGCGAAAAGGAAGAGGAGACTGTTGATGGACGCTGATGCCAGTTGCTCGAGGACTTGTCGGCCCTGTAACCATGGTCTGAGGAACCCTACTGACAGGAAGCCGAGCAGGG
>PWUB01000002.1 GCA_003563755.1 Clostridia bacterium | reverse complement strand
GTTGTTGGCGGAGGAGGACGCCGACCTTCTGGAGGAGTTCGGCAACGTGGCCATGCAGACGGCGAGGATGGCCCGGGTGATGGAGGAGGCCTACGCCCAGGATGCCGCCTTTGACGGGATACGGCTGTGTCTTGTGTTCCCCTTGAGCCTGAGGGCCCTGAGGGAGCGTCTCAAGCCTTTGTGGGCGCAGGGAGCACTGCTTCCTATCGCGGGTACCTCCCGGGTCTACGTTCAGCAGTGGAGGGCTCTCAGGGGCGTGCTGGCTGTTGAGAGGTACCTGCAGGGAGAGCCGCTCTCGGACATCAGGCGGGATCTTCTGGTGAGCCGACAGCGGTGGGTGAGGTGGTGGTCCGGGTTCCGAGTGGTGTGGGATAGGAGGGACGAGGAGACGGATGTCCTCGCCGAGGACCTGGGGTTTTCGGAATGCCTGATCCGGGGCTGGCGGGACCTTGCGGAGGGCCTGCAGGAGACGGAGACGGTGAAGGACCGCCTGTCGGAGGCGGTGCCCCTGGCCCCGGTCCAGATCGGGGGGATAAAGAAGCCCCGGGCCTTCATGGAGCACCTGAGGGACCGCTACGGTTACAGCCCCGCCGCGGCGGAGCTGTTCGAGACCGAGCTTTACGATCTGGCCCGGGAACTGGGTCGGAAGAGTCGGGACAGCGGCCAGGTGCTCTATTTCGGGGTGGCCTCGGACGTACCCCCGGGCACCTCCCTGTCGGAGGCGATGCTGTTTCCGGTGATCCTGGACTACGTGACTTCTGAGGACTGGCAGCTGGTGGACCGGGACAGTCCGGGTGCCCTGAGGTGGGAGCGGATCAGGAGACTGGTCACCGGGGCCTATGAGCAGGGGGTGGCGCTTTCCCTCCCGGACATCGCCCATCTGGTGGGGCTTTCCACCGATGCGGTGGCCAACGCCATCTCCGAGCACGAGGAGGTGGTCCTGCCCACCCGGGGCCGGGTGGCGGACATGGGACCCACCCTGAGTCACGCGGCCAAGACCATCGACCTCTACATGTGGGGCTACACCGAGACGGAGATCCGCCGAAGGAGTGGGCACAGTTACGACAGCATAGAGCGTTATCTCATCGACTTCGCCCGGGTGGCGGTTCTGATCCGAAGGGGGCTTCCCCTTCCCGCCATCCGGACGGCCACGGGGCTTTCGCAGCGGGTCGTGAAGAGATACGCGGAGCTCTACGAGGAGTACAACGTTTCTGACTTCGCCTTCCGGATGGCGCGGATCATGGCCATTGGGGAGGCGCACCCGTCAAAAAAAGTCCTGACTCAGACCGCGAGGGGAGGTGAACACATGAAGAGACGATCATCCCGATTCGCCACCCTACCGACGCGGGACCTGGTGCCGGTGCAGATGAGCTACCTCCGGCAGTCCTTCGAGCTGGCGCCCCAGTCGCACCTGGCGGAGGCGGTGGCCTCCATGACCAACGAGGCCATGGGCGAATACGAGGAGGAAAAGGGTGAGCGTCGGCTCCGACCGGGACAGCTTCTGGCTCCCCACGGGAAAGAGCCGGTGGTGCTGTCCCTCATCGATCGGCAGTGGGCAGAGAAGTTAGCCGGGGGACTCTCCTACCGGGCGGTGCGCCGTCACCTGGAGCATCTGCAGCTGCACCAGCTGCGAGAGTCCGATTTGGAGGCCACCATCATCGATCTGTGGCGGCTGGTGGGACAGACGGAGCTGGCAACCGGTCGGGCCCGAAGCGGGGACCCCTTCGTTCCCCCCGAGCCCCTGGACTCGTCCCGCCTGGAGGTGCTTCCCCGGAAGCTGTCCGACATTGCGGTGCCCCAGGAGGTGATGGATTCCGTGGTGCCGAGGCTCATCGATGACTACGGCCTGAGGCCGTCCATGGCTGAGGCCATGGTGAAAAAGGCCGCTGCTATCCGCCGCTGGCTGTGTCCGTTGGCATCGGAGCTGAAACCGGGTCAGCTGGTGTGGATGGCGCACGGCACCCGGGGGCCCCGACGGGGAGAGAAACGCTGGATGCCCGCGGTGTTGACCCTGCTCACCCCCGATGAACTGTCATTGCCGCTGCAGACCAGGGACGATCTCCGCCGGCTCAAGCTGGCCCAGATCGAACGAATCACCACCGAGGCCTGGTGCCAGGATGCGGTGCTGACTTCTCTGGACCTGGAGTGGCTCCTGGGAGTCTCCCAGAGCCTTCTCCGGCAGCTCCTCGATGCCTACCACGAGGAGCACGGCGTGCTCCTGCCCACCGCAGGCACGGTGCTGGACATGGGCTCGACGCTGACGCACAAGACCATCGTGGTGGAAATGGCGCTGTCGGGAATGACGACCCAGGAAATCGCTCGCAGGATATTCCACACCCCCGAGGCCGTGGACAGCTACCTCAAGACCTTCGACCGGGTGCTGATCCTGCTCTACTTCGGACTGCCAGAGGTTCTCATGGGAAGGGTGACAGGCCACAGCCCGTCGCTGATGAAGGAACATCTCAGGTTGGCGGAGAAACACTTCCCTACCAGGGAACGGCTGGCCGAATACCTCGGACAGCGGGGGGTCAACCTCGATGAGGTTTCTTCGGGAGGATAGCGGTTATCTTCATATTCTCATATCTCCATACATTCATACTTCCATATTCTCATACATCAACACGGCGTATTGGGATAGCTATATATAATAAGGGCGACTTCATCTTTCCGGCACCCTGCTGATCAGCGGTACTGGGGACTGTGTTACCCACTGCTCATCCACACAGGGTACAGACTCCCCACATCCCCCTGGTCGACGATGTCTACATGAGGGGTGAGGAGATAGCATTCACATGCTGCGAAGCCAACGTGGCGGGGATCTGGTGGATTATGGTTGCATCGC
>PWUB01000220.1 GCA_003563755.1 Clostridia bacterium | reverse complement strand
GTAGTCGAACTCAGCAGCCTGGCCGATCACGATGGGACCCGATCCGATCACCATCACCCGGCGCAGAGATGGATGCTTCGGCACAGTCTCTCCTCCTGTTCCTCCGGGGTGCGGTGGATCCTCCGACGGTGCCGGCCCGCAGGCCGCGCGCCGGGGTGAACTCCCCCCTGTTCCTCCGCCCCGGTACGTCCTGTGAGCAGGGATCACGCAGATCCACAACCGGCTCCTCGCTCACTGATTGATAACTATACCGCATTTTGTATGTCCATACAACAGGTCAGGACACAGAATCCCGTGGATGCCCGCAGCATGCCCCGGCCTCGGAAGGATCCCGCCGCGCGCTGGTAGAAGCATTGATCCCAAGCCCGGGGTCGGCGACGACAATTGGGGGGACGGATCATGTTCATCCGGATGTCAAATGTACATCACCGTTACCGGTACACGGAGAAGAAACCGGGGCTTTACAGCTCCCTGCGCTCCCTCTTCTCCCGGCAGACGGTGACCCTGGAGGCGCTGAAGAACCTTGACCTCGCGGTCGAGGAAGGTGAGATGGTGGGGATACTGGGCCCCAACGGCGCCGGCAAGTCCACTCTGCTCAAGATCCTCGCCGGCGTCCTCACCCCGTCTGAGGGGCGGGTGCAGGTGGGAGGGTTTGTGCCTTGGCAGCGGCACCCCGACTACCTGTCGCACATATCCCTCGTGTTCGGACGGAAGGGACAGCTGGAGTGGGAACTGCCCCCGATGGATTCCTTCCTGCTGTGTAAAGACATCTACGGTATCCCCCACGCCCGTTTCGAGGCACGCCTGGGTGAGCTGACCGAACGCCTCGAGGTACAAAGCTTACTCGAGAAACCCCTCCGGCAGCTGTCTTTGGGCCAGAGGATGAAGTGCGAGCTGGTGGCAGCCCTCCTCCATGACCCGGGACTTCTCTTCCTCGACGAACCCACCATCGGTTTGGACCTGGTGTCGCAGCATCAGATGAGGCATTTTTTAAGGGAGTACAACCGGGACAAGAGGTGCACGGTTGTACTCAGCACCCACCACATGAAGGACATCGAGGATCTCTGCCCCAGGGTGGTCATCCTGGACGGGGGCATGATCATATACGACGGTCCCTTCTCCCGGATCAGATCACAGATGCGGCACCGACGCGTAACCCTCGAGCTGTCAGCGGGATGGGCGAGGGAGAAGCTGGTCCGGCTGCAGGACGGGCTCACAGACCTCGGCGTCACCGACCTCGAGGTCTCCCCCACGGGGTTGGCTTTTGTCACCTCCAGGGATCAGATGCCGGCGGTAGGGGCCCTGCTCCTCGGTTCTGATATCGAGTTCGATCTACAGATCCAGGGACCTGACGCCGACACCGCGGTGCGGTGGTTTCTCACCGGAAAAGAGGGATCCCCGTGAGCTGGCGGAAGTATCTCACGAGTGCATCGATGGAGGTCCAGGCTGCAGCCCAGTTCCGGATGAACTTCTTCCTGAGCATCCTGGTGGAGGCCCTGCCCCTCATCGGCTTGTTGTACCTGTGGATCTTTTTGTTCGACGCCCGGGGCGAGATGTACGGATATTCCGCTGCCGGGGTCATCACTTACTACATCATCGGAACCGCGGTGGCCGGTTGGCTGCCCACGGTGTGGTGGGAGGTCTCCGACAATATCCGGGACGGAAGCCTCACCCGGTTTCTCGTCCTCCCCATGAGCTACCTGGGCTACTATTTCAGCCGGGAGATGGCCTCCCAGCTGGTCTACTTCTCCATGACCCTGGCGGTGCTGCTGCCGGTGGGCGTCCTGCTGCACCCCTACCTGGTGCTCGCGGTGCCGGTGAACCTGCTTCTGTTCATCGCGTCGCTCCTGGTGGGGTTCTGTTTGACGTTCATGATGCAGTCCTGCATTCACCTGTTGGCTTTCTGGTTCGACAGCGTGACCGGGTTCCTCTCCGTCTTCTACCTGATCTCCGCGTTCCTGTCCGGGGCATTCTTCCCCCTGGATTTCCTGCCGGAGCCGCTGCTGCGTATCATCACCATACTCCCCTTCCACTACCTGCGCTTCACACCCCTTCAGATATACCTGGGGAACCTGGAGGTGGCTTCGGCCCTGGTGAGCCTGGCCGGGGCAGCAGCTTACACCATCATATTTTACCTGGCGGCAGGCACCCTGTGGCGGCGGGGCGCGTCCCGCTACGCGGCCCCGGGAGGGTGAGGTGAGAGAGGTGGGTGCATCCGTGGTCAGGAAGCTGAGGATCATACAGCGAATCCTCGGGATGCAGCTGGGAAGGAGCATGCAGTACCGGGTGGATTTCTTGTGGTCAGTGGCTTCATCCCTGGCCGAGCTGGCGGTGGTGGTGGTGTTCTTCCGCCTGGTGTACGGCCCTGACACCGCCCTCACGCGCTTCTGGCCCTGGGGAAGAATGCTGTGGCTCTTGGGTGTGGCTCACCTGGTCAACGGGATCCACCGCTTCCTTTTCTCAGGCCTCAACCGCCTGGGTGATCTCGTGGAACGGGGAGAGCTGGACCTCCTCCTCGCCAGGCCTATTCATCCGCTCACCCTCATATCGTGGAGCCGACCGAGTATGAGCGCCCTGCTGGCGCTGCCCGGTGCGATCCCTCTCCTGTTCTACGGAGCCGTCCTGTGTCCTCCGGGGTCGTGGGCCAGCCTGCCCCTCTTCTGCATCTACCTGGCCGTGGGAGTGCTGATGCGGTATCATCTCTCGGTGTGCACCATGCTCTTTAGCTTCTGGCTGGTTCGTGCCCACGCTCTCTACTACACGGTGGAGGAGCTCGCCTCCCTGATGAGGTATCCCATCGTGATATTCGAGGGTGCGGGGGCCATCGTGTTGAAGTACCTGGTGC
>PWUB01000335.1 GCA_003563755.1 Clostridia bacterium | reverse complement strand
GTGACGCTGGCCCGCGGGGTGCGGGATGTCATGGATGAGAGGGGCGAAGATCATCCCTTTGAACACGTCACCCCCATATTCCAGGGGGGCGACCTGACGTTTGGCAACCTCGAGGCACCACTGGCCGATTCCGGAGATCCCCTGCCCGGCAAGGGCATCTGGCTCAGGGGCAGCCCCGACAGCGTAGGTGCCCTGCACCGCGCGGGCATGGACGTGGTCAACATAGCAAACAATCACATCCTTGATTTCGGGCGCCCTGCCTTCCTGGAGACCATAGCCGGACTGCGCGAATGGGGCATCCTTCCCGTCGGAGGCGGCAGCCATGATGTGCAGGCCCACCAGCCGCTGTTTTGGGAGGGAAGGGGTGTGCGCATTGCCTTTCTTG
The DNA here is from genome assembly GCA_003563755.1 of Clostridia bacterium. Next base: position 10,538 of record PWUB01000335.1, on the reverse strand, counting down.
CTTACGCAGAACACGCCGATATCTTCTGGGATTGGGGTCACCGGGAGACCTTTGCCGCCGGTCCCGAGCTGCCCGGAGTTGCCCGCATGGATCCAGACCTCATGATCACCGACGTCCGGAGGGCCCGGGAACAAGCCGATGCCGTGGTGGTATCCGTGCACTGGGGGCCTGAATACGTTGCACATCCTCCAGCCGAGCACCGGGAATTGGCGCTGGCTGTGGTGAGGGAGGGGGCAGATGCAGTGCTCGGCCATCACCCTCACGTTCTGCAGAGCATCGAGGTTCACCGTGACCGCCCCCTGCTGTACAGCCTCGGCAACTTCATATATGACCAGGAGCCGCTGCGGCGTGCGGAGACCGTCGTCGCCCAGCTGAGATGGGATTACGATGACGGGGGGCACCTTCGCCCTCGGGAGATCGGGTTCCTTCCCTATCGCATACGCGAGGGCCAGGCGGTGCCCGCTTCGGGCGAAGAAATCGATTCCATCTTCGACTACCTGGTAGACATATCCCACAGGTGGGATACGGAGCTGCGCCGGGACGCCGATGTCCTGTACCTGGATCTTTCGCATCCGGACAGATGAGACCCGTGCCCTGAGCCCGATACTTGCCAATTTTTGCGCGTTTCACTTACTATTAAGGAGCCGAGTTACGCTTTCTCGTCGCGGGCTGTGTTGACTCCCAGAAAGTGAAACGCGCGCTCTGCAGGTATTTCTATGTCCTCAGTTGAATTCATGGCCATACAGCCAGCGTAACCGGGGGGAGGAGAAGAGGCTTTCCATGGGACACACGATTTTGGTGGTGGACGACGAAAAAGCAATAGCGGACATCCTGGAGTACAATCTCAGGAGCGCCGGTTATGAGACGGTGGCAGCATATGACGGCGAGGAAGCTCTGAAGATGTTTCGCGAGCTGAATCCCGATTTGATTCTCCTGGACATCATGCTCCCGAGCCGTGATGGAATAGAGGTCTGTGAGGCCATCCGCCGCGACAGCGGCGTACCGGTGCTCATGCTCACCGCCAAGGACGAGGAGGAAGATGTCATCTGTGGACTGGATGCGGGGGCGGACGACTACATCACCAAGCCTTTCAGCCCGCGGGAGGTCCTGGCGAGGGTCAGGGCCCAACTGCGTCGGGCCGAGGACGATTTCGGCGGTCAGAACTCGACCTATACATGCGGTTCCCTGACCGTTGACATGGATCGCCACCAGGCATACCTGGAGGGCGAGGACGCCGGGCTGACCCGACGGGAATTCGAACTCCTGGCCTACCTGGCCCAGCGCCGGGGGAAAGTGGTGACCAGGAAGCAGCTGCTCCACGATGTCTGGGGTTACCAGTATTACGGCGACGTACGCACGGTGGACGTCACCATTCGCCGCCTGCGCGAGAAGGTGGAGAAGAACCCCTCCGATCCGAGCATCATAGTCACCCGCCGCGGTGTTGGATACCTATTTGTGGGCGAAGAAGAGGGCTGAGCTGACCCTGAGCCCCGGGGGAGGGGACAATGAGAAGCCTCCGTGCGCGATTGGCGATCATCTTTCTGCTGCTGATCCTGCTGGCCATGCAGCTGGTCGGCTGGTACGTTGAGCGCTCACTGGAGAGCTACTACCTCGGCAACCATACTCGAAACGTGGAACGCCAGGCCCTCTTGATGGTAACGTTCCTCGAGCGTTACCTGGAGGAGGAAGTGCCGACGGAGTACGTGGCCAGCTACCTCCGTGACTACGGCAGGGAGTCCGGCATGGACCTGGTGTTCCTCGATGAGCGGGCCGAGGTGGTGGCTGCCAGTGCCGACATGGAGAACCTGGTCGGCCGACGGATCGTTCTTCCCGAGATTGACCAGGCGCTGTCGGAGGGTGAGGTGGCGCGGCAGATACGGGAGCGCGAGGATCGTCAGGATCCGCTTCTCTCCTTGGCCATGCCGGTCTCTGTCGAGGGCAGCGTGGTGGGAGCCCTGTATTTGAATGCTTCCCTCGGAGGAGTATATCAGACGCTTCACGATATCCGGGCCATCCTGCTCGGAGCCACCGCCCTGGCCCTCGTGATCACCGGTGTGGCGGCCTTCGTTCTCGCCGGAACCATCACCGGTCCCGTCGGCCAGATAACGGAGCGGGCCAGGCAGATGGCGGCCGGCAAATTCGACGAGCGTATCGAGGTCATCTCCGAGGACGAGATAGGTCAGCTTGGCTCCATGTTCAACTACATGGCAGAGCGGCTGGAGCAGACTCTCCTGGATGTCTCCGAGGAGAAGAGGAGGCTCGAAGTGGTGCTGAGGAACATGGCGGAGGGTGTCATGGCCCTGAGCGCCGACGGGCATATCATGCTGGTCAATCCCCGCGCCGCCGAGATCCTGGACACGGATCCCCCCGGGCTGGTGGGTCAGCGTATAGACGACGTGCTGCAGGGGGTTCAACTGCAGTCACCGATAGAGGAGACGATGAGCTCCGGTGAAAACCTTACCCTGCGATTCGAGCTGGATACCAGGGTCGTGCGGGCCCACCTCGCTGCCATTCTTCCTGACGGCGAGGAAGACACGCCCCGCGGCATGGTCGTGGTTCTGCAGGATGTCACGGAGCAGGAACAGGCGGAGCGTCGCCGCAAGGAATTCGTAGCAAACGTCAGCCATGAACTCAAGACGCCCCTGACTACCATAAAGAGCTACATGGAGACCCTCCTCGACGGCGCGGTTCATGATGAGCATGTCAGCGGGCAGTTCATGGAGGTGGTCCTGGACGAGACGGCACGAATGACCCGAATGGTTCACGACCTGTTGGACCTCTCCCTGATCGATTCCGATGAAATGACCTGGGAGGAGGACCAGTTTTCCGTGGCCGGACTGATCGATGATGCCTGTGGCAAGATGGCGGCCCGCGCTGATGCCAGGAGCATATCCCTGGGCTACCGGGGAAGCCATGAGACACCGCGCATCCGCGGTGACCGTGACCGGATCGAGCAGGTCGTTGTCAACCTCATATCCAATGCAGTGGAGCACACCCCCGAGGGAGGACAGGTGCGGGTGAACTGGTGGAGTCGGGACGACAATATTCACGTGGCGGTGACCGACAACGGCGTCGGCATCCCAAAGGAGGACCTCCCCAGGATATTCGAGCGCTTCTACCGGGTGGACAAGGCTCGCTCCCGCGCCAGCGGCGGCACAGGACTGGGCCTGGCCATCGCCCGCGAGATAGGCGAATCCCACGGCGGGGGCATAAAGGCCCAGAGCACCGTCGGCCAGGGCACGAGGATCGAGTTCTGGCTGCCTATCGATCTCTGCCTATCGGGGGAAGGGAGTGCTGCCGGTGCGGCGTCTGATGCCCAGGAGGCGCCTTGAAATCGCAAAGAGCGTCATTCTCGTGGTGCTGGTTGTGACATCGCTGCTCTTGGGATTTGAGCTGTGGTGGCGTCCGGCTCCCATAACCTCACTGCCGCCGGCCCTGATCGGCACTGATGAGAGGAACCTGCGGGAGACACTGCCCCCGTCTCTGGTGGAGCCGGTGTCCTTTGTCTACCACGGTGGGGATGGCACGCACCGGTCGGCACCGATGGAGAAGGCGTCCGAGGCGTCGGCGCTGCTCGACATGGTCCTCTCGGTTCTCCGGCCGGGAGATTTGAACCTGGGGTCGGTGGATGAGGCCGAGCACCACCTTCGCCGGTACCAGATGGACCGGGTGGGCGTGAGCATCTTCCTTGCGGGTCGGGTGCCCCTGAGCCTGCTCATGGGCCTCGCAGGTGCGGTGGGGGAATTTCCTGACTCGCCGACGGACCGCATGCTCTTTTCTCTCTCCGGAGAGGATCCATCCATGCTTTACCTGCACATCCCCACGGAGGACGGGTTGTATCATACGAGGTGGACGGTGGTCGATGACTTCGACGAATCTCTCGAGGAGGGGCTGTCCCTCGGAGACCTTGATCCGGTCTACGATGAGACCCTCATAGTGGCCCTCTGGGCCCGCATGCTGCTCGAGAGTGCAGATGCCGTCGGCGAATCCATGGTACTGGTACTGGGATGGCGAGATATGGTCCTCACGCCTCTCCTCAGCATTCCCGAGGTGGACCTGCAGGTAAGCACACAACTGGCGGCGAGCGTCATGGAGCGGGGAACGGAGAGAGTGATGTCTTTCTTTTCGGACTTCACCTCGGTGCGGCACCGCCGCGAGCCCGACGGATCCACCACTTACACCGATGGTTATCGGAGTGTGAGGCTCAATCCCGACGGTTCCCTGTCCTATAACCTGATCATCCCTCCGGCCCCCGAGGCCGATGTCGATGAGTCCGAGCCCGGACTGGACGGCCTGCTGTGTGAAGCCTGGACTTTTTTGAGGACCGGGTTGGGCGAAGCTGCTGAGGAGCTTCTCCTCGTGGGCGCAGACCCCCTGTTCGCTCGGGGCACCCTGGATCTGGACGAGGGCCGCCCCGCCGTCGAGGGATACCGATTCCACTTCGCCCAGAGATTCGGCGCGGATCTGTTGGTGTATCCCGGCGGTCCGGTATCGGTGGTGGTCGACGGCCACGGCGTGCGGAATGCGGAGATGGCGCCGCTGCGCCGGACAGCCGAAGTGCAGTGGGTGCCTGCCATCACCCCGATCAGCGCCCTGGAGCACGTCCACCAGTACATCAGCTCGGAGATAGACACTACGGGACTGCCCATCGAGAGGGTGCACCTGGTCAAGTATCCTGCTCACGACAGCGGTGGTGAGTGGGTGGTGCGCCCGGCATGGTACGTGGATATGGGTGCCGCGGGCCTGTTCATGGTCGATGCTGTGAGCGGTGATATAGTGGACATAGAGACCCGCGATCCATAGCAAAAACTACCAGGAACGGTGATGGATTTGGACTGGCCGAGAGCCAAGTCAATTCTTATAATCTGTTTCTTTGTGGGTAACTTAATCTTGGGGTATCAATTATGGGTGCAACACCGTGGAATCCCCGTGCTTGAGGAGGTTCTGGCGCGGGATGATGAGCGGGCGAGCGTGCCTCTCGCTGACAAACTGGAGGAGGCAGGTCTGTACCTGGAGGTCGCCCTGCCCACGGAAACGCCACGTATGTACCCGCTCAAACTATCCCGAGATGAGCCGGACGTGAAGGATCTCCGCATAGCCCTATTCGGCCCCGACGATGTTGAACCGGTGATCATTGGCGGACGGCTCAGCGGTTATCGAAGCGGTGAGGCAATCCTGGTGGTGGGCGGTTCTGGAGCGGTCAGATTTCAGAGGACCGCTGCCGGGGGGGGCGGTTACTCGTCCTCCGATGAGGCACTGCAGCTGGCGGACTCATTCCTCGATGATGCGGCACTCGGACCCGCGGGACTGCGGTTCGACTACTCAAAGGAAAAGAAGCCGGGTAGTTTCATTATCTTCTACTACCAGGATCACCGGGACCGCCCCATCTACGGCGGCGGAATCATGGTCATAGCAGAAGGGGGGCAGATAAGGGAGTATCAGCGGCTGTGGTTCGAAGTCCTCGGACACACGGACAGGGCCAGGACCGTCATATCGGCGGCCACTGCCATCTCTGCCAACGTGGCGCGCATCGCCGCGGCGGGATCGCTGCCGGCGCGGATCACTGGAATCTCTCTCGGGTACTACGCGGGCATGAGCACCGAAGAAGTGTGGACTGCTGATCCGGTGTGGAGGGTGCGTCTGCATGATGATGTCATGATCTTCATCAATGCCTTCTCCGGTGCCATTGAGTGGCCGTTGTGACCAGAATCTTGCTACTCTACCGGAATCTTTTGTCCTGTTGCAGAAGGGAATTGCGAACCTTGTAGGGAAAAAGTAAACTTGACGGGGACAATCATGAAGTATAGGGAGAGAAGGCGTTTGTCCGAACTAATGATCAACGGTAATAACCCCCTCACGGGGGAGGTAACCATAGGAGGACGCAAGAACTCGGCTCTCGGAGTGATACCTGCCACCCTCCTTGCGGGCGGTTCGAGCACCCTCGACAATCTGCCGACAATAAGCGACATCGCGACTTACCGAAAGATCCTGCAGGGTGTGGGCGCGGTGGTCCAGGAACCAAAGGACGGTACCATGCGCATCGACACTTCGCGGGTGAGCCCGGAGAACAGCCCTCCGCTCGACCTGGTCAAGACGATCCGTGCCTCGTACTACCTGCTGGGGGCCCTGCTGGGGCGATTCGGATACGCACGGGTGGGACTGCCGGGCGGATGCGATATCGGCCAGCGACCCATCGACCAGCATCTGAAAGCATTCAGGGCCCTGGGGGCCGAGATAACGATCGAACACGGGGAGGTCAGGGCCGAGGCTTCGCGCCTTGAGGGCAGCCACATTTACCTGGATGTGGCCAGCGTGGGGGCCACCATGAACACGATGCTCGCCGCCGTATTGGCCCGGGGGACGACGGTCATCGAGAACACTGCCAGGGAGCCCCACATAGTCGATGTCGCCAGCTGCCTGAATTCGATGGGGGCGCGGGTCGTGGGAGCCGGTACCGACACGATCAAGATTCACGGGGTGCAGGAGCTGCGACCCACGAGGCACGCCATAATCCCCGATGAAATCGAGGCGGCGACCTATGCCATCGCAGTCTCGGCAACCGGCGGTGAAGTCACCCTCCTGAACGTGGTTCCCAAGCACCTGGACGCCATCATAGCCAAGCTCCGGGAGGCCGGGGTTTACGTGGAGGAAGACGGTGACTGGGTCCGGATCGTTGCCGAGGAGCGGCCCACGGCCGCCAACGTGAAGACGCTTCCGTATCCGGGCTTTCCCACCGATGCCATGCCTCCCATGACGGTCGTCCTCAGCGTGGCAGAGGGCACCAGCGTGGTCAGCGAAGGGGTCTATGAGAACCGCTTCAACCACGTGGAGGAGCTGCAGCGCATGGGTACCAAGATTCGGGTCGAGGGACGAACTGCCGTCATCGAGGGAGTCGATAGCCTCTACGGCACTTCGGTCAGGGCCGCGAACCTGCGAGCAGGGGCGGCACTGGCCATAGCCGGGCTCGTGGCGCGCGGTGAGACGGAGCTGTCTTGCGCCGAGCATATCGAGCGCGGCTACGAGCACTTCGTCGAGAAGATGAGAGGCATCGGTGCCGACGTCAGGCGCGCCGATGACGATGCCGACGATGAGGCCGATGAAGATGCCTCCGAGGACGGCGATGAGCGTCGCCAGGTGGTAAGCCTAGGCCGTAGTGACTGAAGCGACTACCATATCCGCCCTCCTTAACATATTTTTAACCCGTGCTCTGTATCATGAAGATGCGAGCATGGATGGGAGGCGGAATACATGGATCCGATGGGCGTGAATCATCGCCGACACCGGCGTTCTGATCGTCTTTCATATCTCCTTGTAGCTATGCTGGGAGCGGTCCTGGGGGTCATGGTTACCCTGGCGGCGGCTCCCCATGTGCTACCCTACGTTTATGAGCTCGAGGTGCAGGAGCCGCCTGCACCCCTGGCACCCTCTGAAGACACCGAGGCCGAGCCACCCGGGGTTGCGCCGGAGCTGGCCGGGGCGACCATGCACCTGGAGGAGACTGTCAAGGCCGTGGTCCGTGAGGTGGGGCCGTCGGTCATGGCAGTGATCAACCGCCGTACCGTCACCGATTTGTGGGGACGTTCCTACACCCAAGACGGCCAGGGCAGTGGAGTCATCATCGATGAAGCGGGACACGTCGTGACGAACTACCACGTGATCGAAGGCGCAACCGACATCATCGTGGAGGATTATGACGGCGTGGAGCACCGGACCCAGGTGGTCGGCACGGATCCGGCGACGGATCTGGCGGTTCTCAAGATAGAGGGAGTGGGACTCAACCCTGTTCCCTTCGCAGATTCCGACGACATAGAGCCGGGTCAGCTCGCCGTGGCCATCGGCAATCCGCTGGGCCGGGAGTTCGCCCGTTCGGTCACCCTGGGTATCGTCTCCGGTGTCCGGGCAAGCATGTACGGGCAGGGACCGCACCAGCGGGTTTTCCAGCTGATCCAGACCGATGCCAGCATCAATCCCGGTAACTCGGGCGGGGCCCTCCTGGATTCGCGGGGACACCTTGTGGGCATAAACACCCTGAAGTTCGCCAGTGCCGAGGTTGAGGGTATGGGGTTTGCCATCCCCAGCAACACCGTGCTGCGGATCGTGCGTCAGATCATCGAGCACGGAGAGGTCAGGCGGGCCTGGATGGGCATGACCGGGATGAGCGCGGCCGATGCGGCCCTGCGCGACGAGGATGTGCCCACCGAGACCGGTGTATACGTGGACCGGGTCCTTGAGGACAGCCCCGCCTGGGAGGGCGGACTGCGGGCCCGGGACATCATAGTTCGCATTGACAACACCAGTGTGCAGCAGATGGTGGATTTTTTGGCCTTCCTGGAAGAGGCTGTACCGGGGCATACCGTGGTCGTCGAGGTGATTCGGGGTGATGAGCACCTGACCCTTGAGATCACCCTCGGGGTCATGCCGACATGATGCGTCACACCATCATGACCGTGGGGGACGTACGTGCTCCCTACTTCCGTGCTGCGTGCGACGAGTACCTGAAACGCCTTCGCCCCTACGCGAGGATCGAGGTCATCAGCGTATCTGGGGAGCGAATAGGCCCGAAGGTCTCACGTGCCGAGCGCCTCCGGATAGTCTCCTGTGAGTCAGCGGCCCTGGAGAAGGCGGCCCCGGATAAGTCGCGATCCCTCTGGGTCGCCCTGGACGAGGCCGGAAAACAGATGACGTCGGTAGGGCTGGCGAGGTTTTTCTCGAAGACCGCCGTCGGGGGGCTTTCTCACGTGGTCTGGTTCATCGGCGGGCCGCTGGGGCTCTCCCGCTCTCTCGTTTCTGCTTCACACCGACACGTGTCGCTGTCCGCCCTGACCTTTGCACACGAGATGGTGCCTGTCCTACTGTTGGAACAGATATACAGAAGCTGCAGGATACACAGAGGCGAGCCCTATCACTACTGAAAGGAGGGATACCAATGCTGGGACTGCTTGAAGGCAAGCGCGGGGTGGTTCTCGGAGTGGCAAACCACCGGAGCCTGGCCTGGGCCATCGCCAGGGCAGCGGCGGGGGCCGGGGCTGAGCTGGCTATCACCTACCAGAGTGATCGGTTCCACCGGCGGGTCGCCGGGCTGGTGGACGATGAGCCGGCCATGGAGGGGGCAATCCTGCACGCCTGCGATGCAACCTCTCCTGACGAGCTGGACGAGCTGTTCGCCGTCCTGGGGGAGGAAATGGGTCAGTTGGATTTTCTGGTTCACTGCTGGGCTTACGCTCCCCGCGAAGACCTCACGCGTGACTACATAGAGACCAGCTGGGAGGGTCACAGCATCGCCCAGCAGGTCAGCGTCCATTCGCTCACGGAGGCCGTCAGGCGCGGGAGAGAGTTGATGGTCGACGGCGGCAGCGTCCTCACCCTTTCGTACTACGGTGCGGAGAAGGCCGTGCCGGGTTACAATGTCATGGGAGTCGCCAAGGCCTCCCTGGAGGCTGCAGTCCGGTACCTGGCAGCCGATACCGGGCGGGACGGCATACGGGTCAACGCCGTGTCCGCGGGGCCGGTCAATACCCTGTCCGCACGGGGTGTTCCGGGCTTTTTGGACATGCTCTCCATGCACGCTGACCGGGCACCCCTCGGCCGCAACGTACAGGCATCGGAGATCGCAGATGCAGCGCTCTTTCTCCTATCCGAGATGTCTTCGGGTGTGACGGGAGAGATACTACACGTGGATGCCGGTTACAACATCATGGGCATGTGATTGACCCCATGCATACACTACGACCTTCATAACGGGCGGTGGGTTGTGTCACGGGACCCACCGCCTCTCAGCATGCAGGGAACAGCGGACCGACGGGGAACATGATGGTGTAGGTGAAATCGGAGGGAGGAGCGGATATGTTCAGGATCGGCATCGGCGGCTTCTCGCACGAGACCCATACATTCCTCGAGAAGCGCACGACCCAGGAGGACTTCTACAGGAGGAAGGTCCTTTTCGGTGAGGACGTGATCGAGGAAAACCGCGGGGTGAAGAACTACATCCAGGGGTTCATAGAGGTTCTCGATGATGCAGGTGTGCAGATGATCGGCACCGTTGCTGCCAGCGCCGGCGTACACGGTCACGTTACCACGGATGCCTTCGAGCGCTTCACCAACGATATGGTGCGGGGTCTGAGGGAGGCCGGGGAGCTCGACGGGGTCCTCCTGGCCCTGCACGGGGCGATGGCAGCGGAGCATCACCTTCGGGCGGAGGCCGAGGTCGTCCGGAGAGTGCGGGCGGCGGTGGGAGATATACCGATCATGGTCACCCTGGATTTGCATGCCAATGAGGATCATCAGCTGACGGACGTCGCGGACGCAGTGTTTGTCTGCAAGGAGTATCCGCACACCGATACCAGGGAGACGGGGACCTCTGCCGCGCGCTGCATGCTGGCGACGCTGAAGGGTGAGTTCACACCGGCGATGGCCATCACAAAACCCGGCATCATGTCCCCGAGCGTGTTCCAGGGGACCCTGGTATCGCCCATGAAGGACTTCCGGCTCCGCGCTGACGAATGGGAGCAGAGAGAGCCTGCCATATACTACACCTCGAT
>PWUB01000249.1 GCA_003563755.1 Clostridia bacterium | reverse complement strand
CCCTCAATCGTCCAAGAGTATCATTGAAGCTGAAGACTCAGCACATGGGAGGATGGCAGCGTGGGCCCCTTCAACTACCCCATACACGTCATCAGGCGCATGCTGGAGGAGCTGTCTCCGCCGGGATACATGGTTGGCCTGGTTATAACCGGCATAGTGGTGATCGGCGGTCTTGTGGTGTGCTTTCACCTGATGGGCAAGCGGATAGGCAGGCCCCGGTGAGGAAGGTGCATCCTGGGTGGCCCCGGCCTGCGTCAGCCTCCCTCGTTTTGTGTCCGGTCACCGGTCAACCAGCCGGCAACCAACAGCAGCACAATCAACACCAGCTTCTGTCCGTAGTGCGACGGGGGCGCCTCTGGCATTAACAGGTGCAGCCTGCTGCCCTGGTACAGAACCGAAAGCGCGCTGTCGATATACACAAACATGAAACCAGCCAACAGCCAGTTCAGCGTGTCCCTGTGACTCCTCTGAGTGAATCGTAGGACAGCAATGGTCATCCCGGCGGCTGCCGCGAAGACGGCCCAGTCCCACGGGTGCGGCAGGGGTGCTGCCTGCCAATAGATGGGGTTACCCGGCATGTTCAACGAAAAGACAATGGCGGCCGCCAGCAGGTAGGTTATGACCCCTCCCCCCCTGCCCGCGGGGAAGGCCCTGGTTCGGGACAGGATCATCAGAAACGCCGTGGCGACAACCACCACCAGCGCCCGGGCCACGGTGAGGCCGGCACCCGCCATCACCAGAGCTGCCAGCTTGAAGAGGGCGTCCGCCCAGGGACCACGGGGGCACAGTCCGAGATAGAAGGCCAGGCCGGGTTGGGCCGGCTCAGCGTCGGTGACCCTCCAGATCTCGAGGGTTTCGTGGTCCACAGGCACGTGGTAGAACACTTTCAGAGTGAGATCTTCACCCGCGGCAGCTGCGAGGATCGTGGGCCACATGGCCTCCCCGGCTTCGAGGGTCGCGGGACCCAGACCGGAGACCCTGTTCTCGACGGGGTCAACCCCGGCAACGTACAACACCAGCTGTCCCCCCTGCTCCGCTCGATCGCTGTTGCTCCACGCCACAAAGAGCTGGTCTGAGTGGCCCTCAGGATGGGTGGTGATGGATGGGGAGAAAACCCTGACGGATCTTGCCACCGGCTCGCTTACAGCCAGGGGTTCCCCGTCGGGGATGCCACCCGTGAACCGTCCGAGAAGGATTCCCGAAGCGGCGACGCTGGCCCGAAGAAGTACCGCACCGGGCCACACCGCGAAGACCTCGCCCGCCGTGTGAAGGGCCGCCAGCTGGCCGCGTCCGGTCCCGCTCACCGTTCCCAGTTCAGCGGGCTCACCTGACATGGGATCCATATTCCCGTCGTATGACCAGTACATGAGGTGATTGCGCAGCGGCCCTTCCCGGATCCACCATAGATGGGTGATCCCGGACTGATCCCTGATGATCGTGGGATCCGAGTCGCTTCCGGAGAGCCCCTTCTCCCCGGTCAGACGGACGGCCTCGAGCTCAGTCCTCCGCCCCTGCTCCTCGGCCGTGGACATCCCCGCAGCGAAGACCCTGGGGCGGCCCGCAGTCATGTCCACCCAGGTGAACAACAGCTCCCCCTCTCGGGGCATGATCATGTGCAGATCACGGATGGGACGTTGGGCAGATCGGATGATCCGAGGGTCGTCGATGTCAGAAGCATCGGCCTCCTTTAGCCGCAGGTAGGCTATCTGGTAGTACCTCGTCCCCTCCTCACGCTGAATCCAACTGAGGTGCAGGCTCGCGTCTTCCTGACTGACGGTCATATTCAGGTGTCCCGGAGGATCAACCATGCTCACGATGGTGGAATCGTTCAGGCGTAGATCGAAGCCGTCGTCCTCAACCCTCCGGGATACGGTCAGATGGTGCACCTCGCCCCGGGGGTCGAGGGCAAACGCGGCCGCCCCGGAGGCGGCGTAGGTCCGACCCACGGGTTGCGGCACCGACCACCCTGCAGGCCAGCCCGGAGGGTACTCGCCTGCCCATGGGTGATTGCAGCCTGCCAGTAGAAGGGACAGAGACACAACGACCACGGCCATGAACAACTTCGAGGGGACTGTCCACTCGGGAGGTAATGGCGAGCTGGCGCCCATGGGACGTATCATTCTTTCAGTCTTGGATCAAGGGCATCACGGAGACCGTCTCCGATGTAGTTGAAGGCCAGCACCGTGACGAAGATGAAGATGCCCGGAAACAGCGTGATCCAAAGCGCGTATCTGAGGTGATTGCGGCCGGCGTTCAGGATGCTCCCCCAGCTGGGGTAGGGTTCCTGGACGCCCAGGCCCAGAAAGCTGAGAGCTGATTCCGCCAGAATCGCTCCGGCAATCCGCAGCGTCGCGTTGACGATTATGGGCGCCATGGCGTTGGGGATGATGTGTCTGAAGATGATCTGGCTGTCGCTGGCACCGACGCTGCGCGCGGCCTCGACGAAATCCTGCTGCTTCAACGAGAGGACTTCACCGCGTACCAACCGGGCCAGACCGGGCCAGGAGGTGATTCCTATGACGAGCATAATGTTGAATATGCTCCGGTCCACGATGGCGATGATGGTCAGGAGGAGGAACATCATCGGAAAAGACTGGACGATCTCGGTGAAACGCTGCAGGACATGGTCAACCCATCCTCCGAAATAAGCAGACACCGCGCCGATCACTGTTCCCAGCACCACCGCTACTCCCGCTGCAACGAACCCCACGCTCAGCGACACGCGTGATCCCCAGACCACCCGGCTGAAGACATCTCGTCCCAGGTGGTCGGTGCCGAACACGTGCTCGCTGCTCGGAGGCTGCAGGCGGTTGAGAGGCTGCACCCTGGCGAAGTCATGGGTAGCGAT
>PWUB01000059.1 GCA_003563755.1 Clostridia bacterium | reverse complement strand
GACGGTGGCCAACTCCTGGCCCGGGAGCTGGAGGTGCCACTGCTGGCCAGGATCCCCATGGACTCGGATCTGAGCTCCGGACGGCAGGAGGCGGGTCTGCTTGTAGACAGAAGTGATTCGGCGGCCGGATCTGCAGTGCTGGACCTCGCTTCACGACTGACGGAAGGGGGCAGGTAGCCCCTTGACAGAGCCGGGGAACATGGTATCATAGACTTAGATTATGAACATATGTTCATTATGGGAGGTGCAGGATGCCGAGGCCACCGAAGAGGAGAACCGTAGAGTTTCTGCCGCCGTGTGATTGCTTCAAACCGGCCGGTGTTCCACTTGCGGAACTGGATGAGGTCCACCTGAGTATCGACGAGCTGGAAGCGATACGCCTGAAAGATCAGGAGAGTCTGGACCATGAGACATCTGCCCGGCGCATGCAGGTCTCCCGTCCGACATTTCACCGGATACTGCGTTCCGCCCACGAGAAGGTGGCTGCGGCGTTGACTGAAGGCAGGGCGTTGAGAATCGAGGGAGGCAGCTACCGCCTGATTGGGCGCCATCTGTGCCGGGCCTGTGGCAGGGTGTGGCGCGACAGTCCCGATGAGAACGATCCTGTGTGTCCACAGTGCGGCTGTCAGGACGTGGTGCGATCTGCTCGAGGTCACGGTCGACGTCACCGGAACAGAGGTCGGGGCCAGGGCCGGACGGGACGGAGGTGAGGACCATTGCGGGACCTGATCCGTGAGGCAAGATCAAGGCTCCGGAATGAGAACTACCGTGCCACCCGGCAGCGTGAGGCAGTCCTTGAGCTTCTGGCGGAGAAGCCAGGCGTGCACTTCACTGCGCAGCAGATCCATGATGCTGTCAGACAGAGATACCGGGTTGGTTTGTCCACAGTCTACCGCACACTGGCGATCCTGGAGGAGGTAGGTCTGATCAGAAAGCTGGAGGTCGGTGACGGCGTCACCCGCTACGAATTTGACGGTGGTGATTCGTCACCTCACTGCCACCTTGTATGTCTCGACTGCGGAGCTGTCACGGAGGCAGCCTGTCCCGCCCCCGAGGAGCTGCAGATGCTTCTGCAGACAGACAGTTTCGAGATCTATGATCTATCGCTGGTGTTTTTCGGGTTTTGCTGCCGCTGTGCGGAACGGACCTCAACGGCCGGGCACCTTTCGCCGTTGACGGTACCAGTTGAGCACTGAGGAGGTGTAGACGATGGCTAGAGGTGATGGCACTGGACCCACAGGCTATGGTCCCATGACGGGCCGCGGTCTCGGCTACTGTGCGGGGAGCAACCGCCCCGGGTATCGTGCCCGCCGCCCTCGACTGGGCGTTGCGGGTGGCCCTGGCCGCGGATGGCGAAACAGATTCAGGTTTCTCAAGGTGAGGAGGTGAAAGGAATGCCGAGAGGTGATAGAACAGGTCCGGAAGGTTACGGCCCCATGACGGGTGGCGGTCTGGGCTACTGCGGGGCTCATGACCGCCCGGGGCGATTCGCCGACCGCCCGCGCTGGGGCATGGGAGGCGGCTTCGGTCGTGGATGGGCCAGGCGGCGCATGCACCGGGACGTTGGGCCGCCGTATGGGCAGTATCGGGCGGCAGAAACGGGTCCCACGGGTCAGGAACGGATGCAGATTCTGCAGGAACACGCCGAGAGACTGAGGGAGGAAGCCGACGCAATCGAGAAGGAGATCGAGGATATGAGGGCGGACGAGGGCGAAAATGACCTGTAGTGAAAATCGGGAGGGTTGCCCTGCAGCAGCCCTCCCCTCATTTCCCGTTTGTCCACCCTCAACACATTCTACCACACTTTTTACTTACCAACGGTGTCGGTGTGTTTGCTCTGTGACATAATCCTCCGCTGTTTGAGTTTGGATTCAGGTCAGCGACGCGGCTGCAGGCGTCCATCTTATGGTCCGTTCGCGGTGTGCAGCGGCCGCCTGCCATGGACTGCACGGGCACCTTGCTCGCAGTCCATTCGCCTCCTGTTCCTGCACTGACCAGAGCGCCTCCGAGATGGTCCAGATCGCCATGTCGTGGCGGCGCTTGAACTGAGGCGAAGCGAACCGGTATCATGGGTCAATGCTCGGAGCCGGGCCTTGAGCTGGCTGGTTGCAACGGGGTGACTGTTGTGTTATATTTAGTGTCGTTCACAGCGACATTCAAGAGCCTAAATCGCTGGCGTAGCTCAACGGTAGAGCAGCTGATTTGTAATCAGCAGGCTGTCGGTTCAAATCCGTCCGCCAGCTCCAGGGTGTTGGAGAGGTACCGAAGTGGCCAAACGGGGCAGACTGTAAATCTGCTGGCATACGCCTTCGCTGGTTCAAATCCAGCCCTCTCCACAGAGAACCGCGGGGTGGAGCAGTCAGGTAGCTCGTCGGGCTCATAACCCGGAGGTCGTGGGTTCAAATCCCACCCCCGCAACCAACTCCCAAAGGCTGACGTAGCTCAGAGGTAGAGCGCGTCCTTGGTAAGGACGAGGTCACGGGTTCAATCCCCGTCGTCAGCTCCACATTATTGCCGCGGGGTGGAGCAGTCAGGTAGCTCGTCGGGCTCATAACCCGGAGGTCGTGGGTTCAAATCCCACCCCCGCAACCAGATTCCTGCCCCAGGTGAGGTTCATCATCTGGGGCGTTTTTTTCGCTGCCACACAATGCCTCCAGTCTTGCAGCAGTTTCAGGACATCATGTAAAATATATACGATTTCGAGACACACGCTCTGGGGAGGTCAGAAGATGGCGAAGGAGAAGTTTGAGCGTACGAAGCCTCATGTGAACGTGGGTACGATTGGTCATGTAGATCACGGCAAGACGACGTTGACGGCGGCGATGACGTTGTGTCTGTCGCAGCGTGG
>PWUB01000184.1 GCA_003563755.1 Clostridia bacterium | reverse complement strand
CGGGGGGTGATGAACCACACCATCATGGGCGGCACCGTCACCGAGATCAGGCGAAACGGTGACCCCGTCGGTGAGACCGGTATCAACGCCGGAATAGCCGGGGCTTTCGGAGTCCCCGTGGTGATGGTGACCGGTGATGACCGGCTCGCCGCGGAGGCCTCGGAGCTGGTCCCCGGGATCGAGACCGTAATCGTGAAGACGGGCCTGGACCGGCATACCGCCGAGTGCCTGCCGCCCTCGGAGACGGCGGAGATGATCCGGGAGGGGGCACGCCGCGCCGTCGAGAACCGCGGTGAGATCGAGCCCCACCGGGTGCAGAGTCCCGTGGTCTTCGACCTCACCTTCAAGACCACTCCCTCCGCTGCCATGGCCTGCCTGTTCCCCTGCGTGGAGCGCGTGGGACCCAAGGAGGTCAGGGTGGTGGACGAGGATTACGCTGCCGCCTTCAAGAAGCTGTGGGGAGCGCTCATCCTCGGCTACAGCGCCGCCGGTGGTGTGCTGGAGCGTTGACGCCCTGTGACGGTGGTGGGTTGAAGGCCCTGGGTGATCTTGAGCTGGCGAGAGAGGAGCTGCTGGCGGGAGATGATACCGTTGTCATCGCCGCCGCCGGAAGGATCCTGGCCCGCGCGGGCGGTGGGGGACTGATGCCCCTTCTCGATGCCCTCGACCGGGTCGAAGACCGGGACGAGCTGGCGGTCGCCGACCGGGTGGTCGGCCTGGCCGCTGCCCTCTTTCTCGCCGAGAAGGCGCGGGCAGTGTACGGGGGAGTGATGAGCTCCCCGGCCCGCCGCTGCCTGCAGAGGGCCGGGGTCACGCTCAGGGTGGGCGAGGAGGTGGGGGCCATCGAGAACCGAAGGGGCGACGGGCTGTGTCCCCTGGAGAGCATCGCCCTGGAGGAAGATGATCCGTCCAGGGCACGGGAACGCATCCTCGGGTTCGTTGGTAGACTTGAGTGAGCTAACACGGAGGAGGTATTACAGTGCCTTACGGATACATGGGTAAAGTCCTGCGAGTGGACCTTACCAATAGGACGATCGAGATCGAGGAACCGGGCGACGACTGGTACCGCCAGTACATGGGCGGATCGGCCGTGGTGGCCTACTACCTGCTGAAGGAGGTTCCCGCCGACTGCGATCCCCTGGGGCCGGAAAACAGACTGGTGTTCGCCACCGGCGCTCTCACCGGAACGCCCCTGGCGGGAAGCGGCCGCAACAACGTGGGGGCGAAGTCGCCCCTGACGGGAGGCTTCGGGGATGCCCAGGGCGGCGGCTGGTGGATGGTGGAGCTGAAGAAGGCCGGTTTCGACCACATCGTGGTGCAGGGACAGGCTGATTCCCCGGTGTACCTGTGGATCAACGACGGCGAGGTCGAGATCCGGGATGCAGATCACCTGTGGGGCAAGGACACCCTCGAGGTGGAGGAGCTCATCCGCGAGGAGCTCGACGACTCCAGGATTCGGGTCACCCAGTGCGGCATCGCGGGGGAGAACCTGGTGCGATATGCATGCGTGGTCAACGACCTGACCCACTTCCCGGGACGCACCGGCATGGGTGCGGTCATGGGCTCGAAGAAGCTGCGGGCCATCGCCGTGCGCGGTACCGGGAACGTGGAGCTGTCCGACAGGGACGAGGTCATGGAGCACGCCCGCATGATGAACCGCGAGGTCGCCGAGGGCGAGCGGGGCGCCGGCCTCAAGGATACCGGTACCGCCTCCACGGTGATGAGCCTCCACCTGCGGGGCGGCCTTCCCACCCGCAACTTCCAGCAGGGTGACTTCGAGGGAGCCGAGGACATCACCGGCACCACCCTGCGCGATACCCTGCTCGTCGAACGGGACAACTGCCACGCCTGCCCCATCTACTGCAAGCGCGTGGTCAAGGGCGAAAATTACGACGTGGATCCCGTTTACGGCGGGCCCGAGTACGAGACCCTTGGATCCCTGGGATCCAACTGCGGCATCGACGACCTCGAGGCTGTCTGCAAGGGCAATGAGCTCTGCAACCGCTGGGGCCTGGACACCATATCCTGCGGGATGACCATCAGCTTCGCCATGGAGTGCTACGAGCGGGGCATCCTCAGCGCCGAGGATCTCGACGGCATCGAGGCTCCCTTCGGAAGCGCAGACGCCATGCTCAAGCTGATAGAGAAGATCGCCCGCCGCGAGGGCGTCGGAGACCTGTTGGCCGAGGGCAGCGCCCGGGCGGCCAGGGAGATCGGTCCCGAGGCCGAACCCCTCGCCCTACACATCAAGGGACAGGAGATCCCGATGCACGAGCCGCGGCTGAAGCACGGTCTCGGTGTCGGGTACATGGTGTCGCCCACGGGTGCAGACCACTGTCACAACATCCACGACACGGCGTACCAGAAGAGCGCTAAGTCCCTCAACATCTTCGGCATCCTGGAAGCGCTGCCGCCAGATGACCTCAGCGACGCCAAGATGAGGATGCTGTACTACGGAAGCAACTCCAAGCACCTGCAAAACTGCGCCGTGATGTGCCAGTTCGTGCCCTGGTCCACCCGGGAGTTTCTGGAGATAACGAGGGCGGTCACGGGCTGGGACACGAGCGTGCTGGAGCTTCTGAAGATCGCGGAGCGGGCGGTGACGATGGCCCGGGTGTTCAACCTGCGGTCAGGCATGAATGACCGCGACGACTTCCTCAACGAGCGCTACTACACCCCCTTCGACCGGGGTCCCCTGGAGGGGATGGCCGTTGACAAGAAGGCTGCTCACCAGGGGCGTCTCACCTACTACCAGATGATGGGGTGGGATGACCTGGGCCGTCCCCTGCCGGGCCGCCTGGCGGAACTGGGACTCGACTGGTTGAAATAGCGGGGACGTTCAGGGCGGT
>PWUB01000212.1 GCA_003563755.1 Clostridia bacterium | reverse complement strand
CGAGGACGGTGGCACACTACCTCCGTGACCTGGGCCTGCAGGTGTACACAGGTGTGGGCGGTACCGGAGTGGTGGGTGTGTTGAAGGGTGCGGACCCCGGGCTGACCGTTGCCCTGAGGGCGGACATGGATGCTCTGCCGATCCAGGGAGAGACCCAGGTGGAATATGCCTCCAGGAATCCGGGCAAGATGCACGCCTGCGGCCATGACGCCCACACGGCCAACCTACTCGGCACTGCCCGCCTTCTCACCGAGCTGACCGGGGCAGGGGCGCGGCTCACGGGTAACGTGAAGTTCCTGTTCCAGCCCGCCGAGGAGGGCCCCGGGGGTGCCGAGCCGATGATCGAGGACGGGGCTCTGGATGATCCGGACGTCGATGCGGTCCTGGGTCTGCATGTGAACACCGACCTTCCCACCGGTCATATCGCCGTGAAGGACGGAGTCACCAGTGCCTCATCGGATACCGCCATAATCGCGGTGCTCGGAAAGGGGGGGCACGGTGCCCACCCGGAGAAGTCTGTTGACAGCGTGGCGGTGGCTGCCCAGCTCGTCACGGCGCTGCAGACCGTGGTCAGTCGGGAAGTCGGAGCCACGGACTCGGCCGTCATCACGATAGGCAAAATCAACGGCGGCTTCCGCAATAACGTGATCGCCCCGCGGGTTGATATGGAGGCCACGGTGAGGGCGCTGTCGACCCAGACGCGTGAGGCGCTCCCGGAGCGTATTGAGAGAATCGTCCGGGGCGTGACGGAGGGTATGAGGGCGGACTACCAGATGGAATACAGGTTCGGGTACCCTCCCCTGGAGAACGATTCGGATATGGTGCAGCTGGTGATTGACGTCGGTCGCAGGGCCCTGGGCGAGGACTGCGTTCGCATTCTGGGGACGCCCAGCATGGGCGCTGAAGACTTCGCCTACTTCGCTGACGCGGTCCCGGGTTGCTTCTTCCGGCTGGGTGCCAGGAACGAAGAGAAAGGGCTGGGGCTGTATCCGGGCCACCATCCCATGTACGATCTGGACGAATCAGCGATGACCATGGGTATGACGGTTATGAGCATGGCTGCCCTCGAGTATCTGGCGCGATGAATAAGCTTGTTGATCCTGGGGGTGATGGATGTGCCCGGTAGAAATGACGACAGGGAAGATGCAGTGCTGGACGACGAGGAGCGCAGAGAGATCGAACGCCAGGCGAGACTGTTGTTCACTGTTGATGATGAAATCCTCCTCGAGTGGAGCGTTCATCCGGTGATGACACGGCAGCGGACCACGACCAGGATGATCATCCTCGCCGCCGTAGCATACGTGGGTGCCTACCTTCTGTTCGGTACCTGGGGCGTGGTGCTCAGCATGTTGTTTACGATCCTCCCGGGAGCCACCTACATCCTCCCCACCCGCTACGTCCTGACCCGCAAGGGTGTCAGGCTTTTGAACACGGTAGCCCGGGACAAGAACCGGTGGTCAGAATTCACATCCTACGAGGTCTACCCGGACGCCGTGCAGCTGTACTTCAACCGCCGTAGATTACGGGGCTGGATACTGAGAGGCAACGTGCTGTTCATAGATGACGACGATGATGAGCTCAGGTCCGAGGTGGTGGCCATTATTTCGAGATATCTTCCGCGCGAAGGAGCGGAAAGCGACGGGGTTTAGACGGATTCTTTCCGATCCGAAGAAGGAATTTAGTCTTGAGCGTAGAATATGATATATCGAAGGCGTAGATGTGATCCGATAAGCACCTTTCCTATAGGGATATAGGGAGGCGACATCGGGTCACGGACACAGATGGGGAGGTGAAGAGAGTTGCTAAATGGACTGTTGATACTGGCAGACGTGGATCCGCCGACACTGGGAATCTGGGCACAGGGTGAGTTCTCCAACTTCTTGTTCACGGCGATTACGGTGGGACTCATCTATTACATGATCACCAGGGCACGTGCTGGACTGCCCATTCCCTCGATCCGCAGGATAGCGGGACTTGAGGCCATTGATGAGGCCATCGGGCGGGCCACCGAGATGGGAAGTCCGGTGCATTATTCACCGGGTATCTCGGCGGTGACGAACGCTGATACCATTGCCTCCTTTGCGATCTTGAGTTACGTCGCGAAGCGCTGCGCGGAATATGACACGCAGCTCATTCAGACGAACCGCAACTACATCGTTCATGCCGTCAACGAGGAGATCGTGAGGCAGGCCTACCTGGAGGCCGGTCGTCCCGACGCGTACAACCCGGACGATGTGCGTTACATCTCCGGATTCCAGTTCGCGTACTGCGCCGGCGTCATCGGCATCTTCGCTCGCGAGAAGCCGTCGGCCAACCTGCTGTTCGGCTATTTCTTTGCCGAGATCATGATGATTTTGGAGGTCGGTGCGATCCACGGCGCGATCCAGATCGGCGGTACCACCAACGCCGTTCAGATCCCCTTCTTCATGGCTGCTGCCGACTACACTCTGATCGGCGAGGAGCTGTACGCGGCAAGCGCGTACATCTCCAAGGAGCCGGTACTCACTGGCACGGTGGTCGGTCAGGACCTCATGCGTATCATCCTGTTCGCGTTGATCCTGGTCGGAACGATCATCCAAAACATCAGCCCCGATCACAACCCGCTGACGAACTTCCTGCGGGATTTCTAGAAGGTGGTCGGCTGGGACTGTCTTTCAGGCTCCGAGTTTTCCGTTGAGGAGGTGTAGAACTTGCGTAAAGAGCTTCCGCTCCTTCTAACCAGTCTATTCGGTCTTCTGGTTGTGTTCTCGAAGTTCTTCCATATAGGTCAGGTGTGGGCCATCGATCAGGTGGTGGAGCAGTGGATCCTGATCAGTCAGGGTTTCGCCGTCGCGGTCGGTGTCATCAACCTAACCCGGCTTCACGGTAAGAACGTGATGCGGCAGAGACCGGATTGGTTCTACAGTGCAGTGCTTCTGATTTCCATGTTTTTCTACATGGGCCTTACCATCGCTACCACCGTTGAGGGAGACACGTCGCGTTGGCTCTACGATAACTTCATAACCCCCACCGGTTCGGCTCTGTTCGGCATGATCGCGTTCTATATCACCAGCGCTTCCTACCGCGTGTTCCGGGTACGGTCGCGCGAGGCAACGCTCATGATGATAGCGGCGATCATAGTCATGCTCGGCAACGCCCCTATCGGTGATGTCATGATCAGTGGATGGGGGCGAGCCACTGCCTGGATGATGGACTTTCCGGTCAGTGCCGTGTTCCGAGGAATCCGTGTGGCATCATATATCGGTGCTCTGGCTGTGGCGATGAGGATCGTTCTCGGTCTCGAGCGCGCTCACATGGGTGGTTACGGTGCAGGTGGATAAAGACGTACATGCCTTCATAGGCCGACTGGGTTTCGCACATTATAGATTCTTACTTGAGGAGGAGGTGTAGAAATGGACGCTCAGCCAGAACAGGGAGGCCGAACCTTCTGGCAGAAGGCAGCCGCCATCGACAATCGTATCCTCTATACCATCATCTTCATCTTCACAGCCATAGTGGTGCTGAATCCGCTGGGTCTACCGGTGGAGATCGGGCGGCTGGCGCAGGAGCACTACGATTATATCGAGGCCCTGCCTGAGGGATCGATCCTATGGCTCGACGCGGCTTATTCCGAGGGTGCGTCGGGTGAGCTGAACCCCATGCTGAGGGCCGACATGATCCACGCCTACAGAAACGGTCACCGAATAGTCCTTCACTCCATGTGGCTGGTAGGTAGCCGGATGGCTGCCATGGTCCTGGAGGAAGTCATGGAGTTTCTGCCGGGAATGGAGTACGGGGTGGACGTGGTTCACCTAGGATGGCGCCCCGGAGGGGCGGATGTCATACTGAGATCCGCTACTCGTGACATCTACGAGACCTACGACGGCGTCGATCACTTCGCTGACCCGCTGGACGACTTCCCGCTGATGCAGGAAGTTCCGAGGCTGCACCCTGACTACTTCGACTACGCCATGATATATGAGACCGGTAGTCCGGGTGGCGCAGACTTCCTGCAGTACGTCACTGAACCTCTGGGACTGCCCATGGGTATCGGCCTGGTAGCGGTCTCGGTTCCGGGGCGGATGCCGTTCCTGGACTCGGGTCAGTATCAGACGATGATCGCCGGCTCAACGGGCTGCGCCCAGTACGAGCTGCTGATCGGCGAGCCCGGTATGGCACTGGCTGCCCAGGACGTGTTGTCTATAGGGATGCTGTATGTGACGCTCCTGATCATCATCGGCAACATCGCCTGGTTCGCCACTCGGGAGTGATGATGGGTTGGGGGGCGGAACACACCCCCAGAAGACGTTCTCAAGGGGAGCAGCTTGATATATCGGTACATGTGTGACACCTTCGAGGAGGTGACTCAGAGTGCTAGTCAGCACGGAACCCGGTGTGTGGGTTGCGGCTCTTGCCACACTGGCCTGTTTCAGCTACTTATACAAGGACAATCCGGTATGGAAGTTCACCGAGCACGCGTACGTGGGCATGAGCGCCGCCTACACGGTCGGTAACACTTTCCACGTCCGGATCAAGCCGACCATCATGGACGATCTCCTCACCAGGGGGTACTGGAGCTACGTAATACCGATTCTCATCGGCCTGGCGATCTACACGCGATTCTCGCCTTCACTTACGTGGATCTCGAGATACCCGCTGTCCCTGTGGGTGGGCTACGGAGCGGGTCTGACCCTGTCCTATTCGGTACCGCCGATGATGGGGCAGGTGACGGGAACGTTCCGTACATTGACAACAGTCAATGACTGGATCTACTGGCTCGGCGTCGTCTGTACACTGATGTACTTCTTCTTCACCGTAAGCAGGGAGAACCCGGTGGTCAAGTACGGCGCATCCGCGGGCCGGTGGATAATCATGATCGGCTTGGGTGCTTCCTTCGGAAACACCGTGATCTACCGTTACAACCTGATGCTGCAGCGCATGAACATGCTCTTCATCGAGTGGCTGCAGATTGCCGGTTAGTGGATGATACGGTAGATAACAAGCGTGTGGTGTGTGCAGATGAAAGGATATAGCGGAAAGCCCACTCGAGCGAGTGGGCTTTCCGGTAAAAGCGGTGACCCATCACAGATTCTACACCCTTTCCATGGCCTCGATGTGATGGTGTATTATAAGAAAGGTGGCGACCGATACACTGAGTTGATGACAAGGGAGGGGAACCATTGGGTGCGTCCGATGATCTGAGATCAATTTTGGCGACCGATGTAGGGTCCACAACGACGAAGGCAATCTTGATAGAAAGACAGGGTGACGAGTACCGGTTGGTCACCCGGGGAGAGGTTCAGACGACCGTTGAGAAACCGTGGGAGGATGTGGTGGTAGGGGTCAGGCGATCGATGCGCCTGACGCAGGAGATGGCTGATCGACGCCTTCTCGATGACGACGGGTACGTGATTCGGCCTCGTGCTGGAGACGACGGTGTCGATTATTACGTCTCCACCAGCAGTGCTGGCGGCGGACTCCAAATGATGGTGGCGGGCCTGGTCAGCAGCATCAGTGCCAGCTCTGCTCACCGTGCCGCTCTCGGTGCGGGAGCCGTGGTGCTTGATGTCATAGCCGTGGACGACGGACGTTCTACTTCGGAGCACATCACCCGGATTCGCGAGCTGAGGCCAGATATCATTCTTTTGTCTGGTGGCGTTGACGGCGGATCGGTGTCTTACCTCGCAGCCCTTGCCGAGACCATCCTACAGGCGAATCCGCAGCCCCGATTCGGTGTGGGTTATCAACTCCCGGTCGTATATGCAGGGAACCAGGACGCCCAGGACCTGGTCCAGGGGATCCTGCAGGAGAAGCTGGATGTGCACATCGTTCCCAACCTGAGACCGCGGCACGACCAGGAGAACCTCGGACCCGCCCGTGAGAGAATCCACGACTTGTTCATGAACCACGTTATGGCCCAGGCCCCGGGTTACGAGACATTGATGGAGTGGGTTGATACCACCATCATGCCGACGCCCGGTGCGGTGGGAAGCATAATACACACCATGGCTGAAAATTATGACGCTGATATCATCGGTGTTGATATCGGCGGTGCCACCACGGACATATTCTCCGATTTCGACGGCACCTTCACCCGGACGGTGAGCGCCAACCTGGGCATGAGTTACAGCATCACGAATGTGTACGAAGAAAGCGGCTTCGAAAACGTCAGCCGTTGGTGCCCCTTTGCGGTCTCCGAAAAGGACCTCTGTGATTGGATCAGTAACAAGATGGTTCGTCCCACGACCATACCCCAGACGATGTACCAGTTGATCCTCGAGCAGGCCCTGGCCAGGGAAGCCCTGCGCCGGTCCTTTGAGCATCATAAGAGCCTCGCCCGCAAGGTGGAAAAGCAGCAGGTGACCGCTGGTTGGCAGGATCGTGGAGGCGCATTATTTTACTCAAGTGGCGAAGAGATCATCGATATGTCAGGACTGGGTATGCTGGTGGGAAGCGGAGGCGTTCTGTCCCACGCCCCTCAGCGTGAGCAGGCCGCCCTGATGCTCATTGACTCCTTTGAGCCGGAGGGCATCACCCAGCTGGCCGTGGACAGCATCTTCATGATGCCTCACCTGGGTGTGCTCGCATCCACGCATCCCGAGATAGCTTCGGAAGTGTTCGACAAGGACTGTCTCGTCCGCCTCGGCACGGTCATCGCGCCGACCGGTAAAGGCAGGGCGGGAAGGAAGTGTGTCAGCGTCGAGATAACGATGCCCTCCGGTGAGATCATCACCAAGGAAGTTAACTTCGGCGAGATCAAGAGGGTTAAACTAGGCGTGGGGGAGACCGCTGAGGTGGTCGCCGCGCCGGAGCGGGCTTTCGATCTCGGCGAAGGCAGGGGAGAGGCTGTCACTGAGACCGTCGAGGGAGGCCCCGCCGGGGTGATAATCGACTGCCGGGGACGTCCCATCGTGCTGCCGGAAAACCCGGCTCAAAGAGTCGAAGCGCTGACGGAGTGGATTGAGGAACTCGATGTGTATTCCGTGGAGCTTATCCGCGAGTACCAGGAGGAGAGCCCGATATCGAGTGCAATGGAGGAAAAGGAGGAGAAGAAACTTGGCTTCTTTGCCCGACTATTCAAGCGATAGTTATCCCATACAGCTCGTTCGGAAGGAGCGTATTCTGCCCCTTCCGGGAGAGGTTTCGGTCTCTGAAGGCGACTGGGTGGAGCATCAAGCGGAAATCGCGAAAATCACGCTCAAGCCGGGCATACCGTGGGTCATACCTCTTTTCCGCCTGCTGGGTCTCGAACCGCAGAATGCTCCTGACAGTCTCCTTGTGGACATTGGCGAGCAGGTGAAAACGGGCCAGGTGATCGCCAGGGCCAAGGCGGGCACTTACGGCAGGAAGGAATACGAGTCCCCCACGGACGGTGTTGTCGAGGACGTCTCTGCGAAGTCCGGACGTTTGGTCATCAGGGAGGAATTCGGCAGGGAGGAGCCACCGGTCAGTTTCGATGTGGCGTTCGAGCTCGGTGTCCGCCCGCGAGAGATCCGGCAGCATATGCTTCTCGAAGAGGGTCAGGAGATAAAGAAAGGCGCTGTTATCGCGAAAAAAGGTGAACAGTCGTCGTTCTTCACGAGAAACGCCACCGCACCAATTTCCGGTCTGGTCTCCGAGATCAACGAACAGAACGGCTACGTCACCATTTCCAGGCCCTTCAAGGAGGTCATTGCCTCCGCGTACATCAATGGCCAGGTCGTGGAGATAGTGCCCAGGTTCGGTGCAGTCATCGAAACCTACGGTGTTGTCATCAACGGCATATTCGGGGTGGGTCCGGAGAATCACGGAGAACTGGCGGTTCTGGATGATGATATCAACGCCAACCTGGAGCCTGAAATGGTGGATGATGAACTGAGGGGCAAGGTCATAGTGGTCGGGGGGCATGCCACCGACGAGGGTCTGCAGAAGGCCCTCGAGGTCGGATGCACCGGGGTGGTTTGTGCCACCGCCACCTACCTGCACCTGGTTAACTCCCTGGGCGTTAAGCTCGGAGTCGGGATTACCGGCCAGGAGGACATCCCCATGACGGTGATCCTGATGGAGGGTTTCGGTGAACTCAAGATGAGGCAGCATGCCTTCGATGCCCTGAAAGATCTCGACGGCATGGACGTCTCCATCAACGGCCGGACTCAGATTCGTGCCGGGGCCATCCGCCCTGAAATTGTCTGTCCCTTCCCCGACTTCGACGGAGAACTCCAGAAGGGCCGCGAGTTCGGAGACGACATAACCCTGGGTCAACATGTGCGGATCGTCAGCGACCCGCATTTCGGGGCTCTGGGTGAGGTCGTCGAGATGCCGAACAGGCCGATCGAGATCGAGACGGGAGCAAGGGTACCCGTCGCTCGCATTCGCATAGACGGGACCGAAGAGGTAGTGAGCGTTCCCCGGAAGAACATCGAGCCGTTCTGAGATGCCCAGGGAGATGCTTCCGTTCCTCCGGTGTGCAAGGGGGTAGAGTATATGTTCCTGGACGATCTTTCACCTGAAAGACGGGATGAGATGATCGAAGGATTGTCGAAGCGGGTACACGACTGGGGTATGGTCGCACCTGCCATTCTCGTGGCCGACACCTTTCGACCCTTCTCTTTCCTGGTGAGCCAATTGGTACATTTTTTCGCTCCGATTGGTGACGTCGTTACGGGACATCCCTACATGTCGGAGGCCGGATTTCTCCTTCAGGACAGGGAGAATATCGACAGACTCGTGGACCGCCTTGAGTCCCTTGCCAAGGAAGAGCGTTCGGGGGGCGATGATCCCCCCGAGGATGATCCCGATGATGATGGCGGTGAGCCCGGGTCCTGAAGGCATCTTGGGGTCACGGACTTACGCCGGGAGTTCTTGATTGTGCTGTTGGAGCGGGAGGAGGAGAGATTGGTTGTCACAGGCGAAGGAGATCGATAGAAGCAACATTCGAACCATCGTCGCCACCGATTGCGGAAGCACCACGACGAAAGCGATTCTGGTCGAACGACATGACGAAGAGTACCGACTGGTAGTGAGAGGTGAGGCCCCGACCACCGTGGAGGCACCCTTCGAGGATGTCACCATGGGAGTCAGAAATGCCGTCGCTGAGATCGAAGATCTCACAGGCCGTACATTCCTGAACGAGGAGGGAGTCATCACCACTCGCGAGTCGGACGAGCGCGGTGCAGATATATATCTGTCAACCAGCAGTGCCGGCGGAGGCCTGCAGATGATGGTTGCTGGTGTCATCAAGAGCATGACTGCCGAGAGTGCCGAGCGGGCTGCCCTCGGAGCGGGTGCGATAGTCATGGATGTTATCGCCATTGATGACGGACGTCTGCCCCACGAGAAAGTCAGCAGGATACGCGAGCTGCGGCCCGATATGATCCTACTGTCCGGAGGGGTCGACGGCGGTACGGTGTATCACGTCGGACAGATCAGCGAGCTGATTGCAGCAGCGGATCCGAAACCGCGCCTGGGAATCGATTTCAGGCTTCCCATTATCTATGCAGGGAACAAGGATGCCCGAACCGAGGTGCGAAATGTGCTGGCCGACAAGGTGGATTTACGTATAGTGGATAATCTGCGGCCCGTCCTTGAGCGGGAAGTGCTGCAGCCGGCCAGGGAAGAGATTCATGATCTGTTCATGGAACACGTGATGGCCCAGGCCCCCGGGTACAACAAGTTGATGCAGTGGACCGATGCGCCCATAATGCCTACGCCGGGAGCGGTGGGTATGCATGTAGAGAACGTGGCTAAGCAGGCGGGTATAGATGTCATGGGTGTGGACATCGGCGGGGCGACCACCGACATCTTCAGCGTTTTCCGGGAGACGTTCAACCGCACTGTATCAGCTAACCTGGGCATGAGCTACAGCATATGCAATGTTCTTCTGGAGGCGGGGATAACCGACATCGTCCGGTGGCTCCCCCTTGAAATAGAGGAGGCTGATCTCAGGAACCGGATTCGAAACAAGATGATCCGCCCCACCACGATCCCTCAGACCCTCGAGGATCTGGTGATAGAGCAGTCCCTGGCCCGGGAGGCACTCAGGCTTGCTTTCGAGCATCACAAGACGTTGGCCACCGGTCTCAAGGGAGCCAAACAAGCGGTGATCATGGAGTCGATGTTCTCAGAGGACACCCATACAGATACCATCGTCGATATGATGAGCGTGTCAATGCTTCTGGGGAGCGGTGGAGCCCTGTCACACGCGCCGAGGAGGGTTCAGGCCGCATTGATGATGCTCGATGCTTTTCAGCCGATGGGGGTCACGGAGCTGGCGGTCGACAGCATCTTCATGATGCCTCAGCTGGGTGTTCTCTCCTCGGTACATCCGGAGGCGGCAGTGCATGTGTTTGAGCGCGACTGCCTCATCCGGCTGGCAACGGCGATCGCTCCCGTACCATCATCGTCCAGGATTGAGAGCCTCAAAGATACGACCGCGGTCACGGTGGATCTCACCATGCCCGACGGTGAGCAGATCACAGAGACAGTGTCCTTCGGTGAGATCACGAGAGTACCCCTGGAAGAGGGACAGATGGCCCAGGCGGTCATCCGGCCCGCCCGCGGATGGAATGTGGGTGGTGGCCCCGGCAGGTCCGTGGAGGTCGAGGTTCAGGGTGGAGTAGTGGGCGTGGTCATCGATGCGCGCGGCCGTCCTCTGTACCTTTCCGAGGATGTCGAGCAGCGAAGACAGCAGCTGCTCAGCTGGATAGAGGCCCTGGATGTGTATCCAGCCGATGCCCTCTCGAGATACCTCAATCAAGGAGGGGAGGCGTAGTCATGGCTCATGCATACACTCCAGGACTCAAGGTTACCCGGGATGAAGTGGTGAGGAAGCAGCGCCGACTGCCGCTCAAGGGCGATGTCGTGGTTGACGTTGGAGACTGGGTGACTCCTGAGCAGGTCGTGGCACGCACACAGATTCCCGGGGATCCTGAGGGCATCAACATGGCCAACCTGCTGGGCGTAGAGGCATCAGACGTT
>PWUB01000199.1 GCA_003563755.1 Clostridia bacterium | reverse complement strand
CTCATGCCCCTGTCCACCCTGCGCGAGCTGACGGGTCTTCCCGAGGATCATGTCCTGTGGATGGCATACACGGTGCACGACTATAACCTGGTACCCGCCCTCAGGGCCGCCATCAGGGATCGGCTTCCCCAACACAGGGTCTACGGACCCGGTGACATCTACCGGATCATCTTCTCCGGCGTGGGCCAGAGGGCGAGTGATCTTGAGGACCCACGCGTGACGCTGAGCTTGCTGGGGCTGATGTACGTGGTGGCAGCCCTGATCGTGGCCAACAACACCATGCTCACCGTCGCACTGCGGCACAGGGAGCTGGCCCTGATGAGGGCCGTGGGGGCCAGGCCGCTGCACGTCTACCTGGCGGTCCTTTTGGAGGCAGTGATCCTGGCGGCGGTGGGTGCCGCGGCCGGGTTCGGTCTCGTCACCGCGGGGCTGACGGTCTCCGTACTCGTCGCCGGCGAGGGTTTTTGGGACCTGGCCGTGCTCTCTGGTTCAAACCTCTCTCGCAGCATAATCCTGGCGTCCCTCGCCGCCGCCCTGGGTGCGGCCATCCCGGCCCGGCGCGCGGCATCGGTGGCGCCGCTGGAGGCATTGCGCCATGAATGAACGTATCATCCTCGAGGCCGTGAATCTTACCAAGGTGTTTGAGACTCCGGGGGGCGCGGTGCGGGCGGTCAACGGTGTTTGCGTACACCTCAGGGCCGGCGAGCTGGTGACGGTGGTCGGCGACTCGGGCTCCGGCAAGTCGACCCTCCTGGGTCTTCTCGGGGGACTCGACACGCCCACATCCGGGCAGGTCAGCATAGACGGCGTGGACCTGGCGGATCTTGACGAGAACGCCCTGGCCGACGTCAGGCGGGAGAAGGTGGGATTTGTATTCCAGGCCTATAATCTCCTGTCGACTCTGTCGGCCCTGGACAACGTGGCCCTACCCCTTGAGCTCTCGGGGGTGGGCCGGACACAGCGGCGCGAGCGGGCGGAGGCCGTGCTGGCCGAGGTAGGGCTCGACCACCGACTGTTTCACCGCCCGGCCCAGCTGTCCGGCGGCGAACAGCAGCGCGTGGCCCTGGCACGCGCGGTGGTCACAAGGCCCGTTCTGCTCCTTGCCGACGAGCCGACGGGAAACCTCGATTCGACGGCCACGGCCAGGATCATGGAGCTGATCCGGGATCTCAACGCCAACCGGGGTGTCACCGTGGTCATGGTGACCCACAACCGGGCCCTCTCAGAGTACGCGAGCCGATGGATGATCATGACCGACGGCTCGCTCTCGGAGGACGGCCCATGTTGACCCTTCTCGTCGGGGCTCTCTGGGGAAACCGCGCCCGCAGCCTGATCACCGCGGCAGCGGTGGCGGTTGCCGTGGGCGCCTACCTGACCGTTGCCTTTTACTTCACCGTCCACGTGCCCCAACCTCACCTTCCCCCGGTTGACCTTCCCGCAGACATCGTGGTCACACCGTGGTTTGCCAGGGACTGGGATGCCTTTGAGGGGCAGCTCATGCATCGGTTCCCCGAGGTGGAGGCCCTGGAGCCCTACCGGATCGCCTCTGCCTACACCGCCGATGGCGTGCAGGAGATCATCGCCGCCGACCCCGGTTCGCGCTTTCACGAAAAGCTCGTTCACCTGGCTGAGGGGTCCCTGCCGGGCCCGGGCCAGGTGCTTCTCCCCGCCCTGGAGGGCATGGACTGGGGCACCAGCGTGGGAGAGGAGACCAGTTTCATGTTCCAGCCTGGCCGTGCTCCCAGGTGGCACGCCCTCGTGGTGTCGGGATTCTACGAGGCAGGGTACAGGAGGTTTTCCTGCCCGGTGGTGACGGTCGAGACCATGATCGAGATCACTCCCGTCTCCGTCGTCCACTACATGGTCCACCTGGAGGAGGGAACCGACGCCGATGCCGTGGCCGCCTCCATGGACAGGAACCACCGCGATATCATCGCCCGGGTGGAGACGGCTTCGGGGATTCACGAGGAGGAGCTGGCCCACGAATGGAAGGAGACTTACCAGTCCATCTATAATTCGGCCCGCGGGCTGGTGGTGCTCTTGATGGCAGTCGCGGCCGTGGCCATCCTCAACACGATCTACATGGCCTTTCTCTACCGGAAGCGCGAGCTCGGAATCCTCAAGGCTCTGGGAATGAAGCCGAGGTCGTTGTTCACGCTTTTGGCCCTCGAGGGCCTGTGCCTGGGCGCGGCGGGATCACTGGCGGCGACGGCGGTGTTCCTGGTGGTGGTGGTCGCGCTCAACGCCTCCGGCGTAACCTCGGGCATGCTCGAGCCGGTGCTCCTGGCTTATGGTCCGGGACTCGGCATGGTCGTATCGCTGGTGGCTTCGGTCATCCCCGCAGACGCCGCCCAGCACGCTAGCCCACTGGATCTCCTGCGCTCGTCAAGGTGACCGGGGGTGATCTTCCCTCCCTGGGCAGAGGCGTTGCCAATCAACGACCTCCACCCGGGCCTTGAGGCCGAAGAACCGGTTCTCCAGGCACTCAATGAGAGCCTGGGCATTCCTGGCCTTTGCCTCGTCGTAGGCTGCCCTGTCGCGGTGCAGCTCGGCCCGGTGATCGTAGGTAGAGGCCAGAGGTACCTGGATGACGCTCTTGCCGGGCGGTGCAAAGCACTCCCCAGTGTGGATTTACAGGTATAGGTGATCCCCCTTTATCCCCGCGATCCTGCTCGGAGATTCTGTCATGTGCACGATGGCCACTGGCTCGTGGGACATGTCCCGGGCCACCTCCAGGGTGACAATCCGGTCGTAATAGCAACAGGTGGATCAAGAACCTGGGGAGGGCTTCATCCTGACACGAGTTTGGCATTCCGATGATCCGAAAGCGGCCACTGCTCACAGGCAACTTGT
>PWUB01000128.1 GCA_003563755.1 Clostridia bacterium | reverse complement strand
TGGGGCCTCCCCTCATGTCCTGACTTTATGAGGGTCGACAACAGCGAACTGCCCGCATACAGGCTGGGGTAGGCCTATCACCCATGGGGCCGCAGGGGCCTCGACGACAGCAGCCCGCAGGGTTCATCCTTTCGGTATCGCCAGATGTCGCTGTGAACGTCCAGGTGCCGTTCAAATGCCGTGCCGTTCCTGATGGTTTCACGATTTGCCGCCTCCTCGCCCTGATGGGAGCGAAAGACAGCGAGCGAGTATGCCGTTGATGCACGCTGGCTCCCCCGAGACTCTGGCAACGTTGAGCATCATATCCCCGAGATCTGAGGACATGCCGAGGCTCAGTTTCTGGCCTCGTCGGACCCAATGGATCCCCCTCGTACTGGTGATGACAGACCCCCGGGGTGGCGAGGGCGGTCTCGCGATGCATTTGCCCGCTGTCCTGGCATCACAGCCCTGCCCATCCCACCCGGAGATGGGATCGTCGCTTTCGTGGGTGCCATGGTTTCGTGGCGGTTGTCCAGCTACGACAGGCACAGCAGGTGTTGGCATCGGGATCATGCTCCTGGTGTGTCTGCCGTTGTTTGCCGTTCAGGCTCCCGTCCGGCATGCCGCTGCGGTTCAGCCCTGTGTCGTCGGATCCCGGAGTGGCCCGGGCGGGAGGCCGGTCTGCTTCTTCTGCCCTCATGAGTGTGGCCAGATGCAGCGAGCAATCTGGCCTGCGCAGTCGAATTCGCCTTCAACACCCGCATACTGGCCACGACCCCCTGACACCAGGTCTGCGGCAGGGCGGCCCGCCTCTGCCAGGCGGTGCGACAGTACAGGCAGAGATCCAGGTCGAGGGTGCTCGAGAGAAATCCGCCCGGACGCCCAGTCCCGCGCCCCGGGACGGAACAGACTGCAGGGGGGATGCCCGGTGCGATGTGATCATCAGACGATTGGCTGCCAAACCCGCTCCACCCCCGAGCAGGAAGTCAGTGCAGATCTCAGGAATACCCCAGGAGTCATGTGCAGGTTCCATTTTGATTTCCAGGGGGTGCTCTTGTTGACAGATAAGGAATGGTCGACGTTCGAGGACTACACCGAGCAGCTGATGTACGAGGAGCACATCGCCGGGGCGGCGGTTGCCGTCTCACGCGACGGCGAGATCGTGTACACGGGCGGGTTTGGGGTGCGAGACGAGGCGAACCAGCGCCCGGTCACCCCACAGACCATCTTTGGCATCGCCTCGATCAGCAAGTCGTTCACTGCCCTGGTGATCAGCCAGCTGGCCGATGAGGGGTTGCTCTGCATTGATGACCCAGTGATCGATCACCTGCCCGAGTTTAAATTGCGCGGCGTCGAGGACATGCGGCAGGTCAGGATCAGTCACCTGCTCTCTCACACCACCGGGCTGCCGCCGATGAAGAGGCGTCAGGGCATCGAGTTTTTCGAAGGGCACATCGAATACCTGGCGGAGGCCGGTTACCGCATGTTGGGCGAGCCCGGGGAGTATTTCAGCTACTGCAACGATGCCTTCCTGCTCCTGGGTGCGATCATTGAGCGGGTGACGGAGCAGCTTTACCGCCGCGCGATGACCGAGCGGGTTCTGAACCGCCTGGGGATGGACCGGTCCACATACAGCCTGGAGGAGGTCCGCAAGTTCACCAATGTCAGCGTGCCCTACATCTACAACGGGGAAGAGGACAAATGGGATGCGTCTCCCTGGCCGGACCTGGGCACCTACGAGGTCGGCGGAGGAGTGCGCTCCAACGTGGCCGACCTGATGAAGTACGGCCAGGTCTACGTAAGTGAGGGGTCATTCGAAGGGGAGCGCATTGTCAGTGCCGGGGGCGTGAGGCGGATGAGAGAACCGATACACCAGGTCGGACGAGGGGCCTACTACGGGTTTGCCCTGCGCATCACTCCCGGGTACGGTGGCGTGACCCTGGTGGAACACGGCGGCGGGCAGCCGGGGGTCTCATCAAACTTCGGCTTTGTTCCGGAGAAGGGCATCGCCGCGGCGGTACTGACCAACGTCACGGGAGTGCCCGCGGAGAGCATCTGGCTGGCTGCCGTGAACACGGCCCTGGGACTGCCGCTGGACAGGCAGCGAAGCGAAGAACCCCGGTATGATGCTTCCCAGGAGGAACTGGAGCGCTTCATCGGCGTCTATCGTTCGCAGGAGGGCGGCAGTGTGAGGATCTTCACTGAAGATGGATGCGTCAGGGCCGAGGCCAACGGTGAGGTCTTCCCGGTTCGAGCCAGCGATGAACGTACGCTGGTGCTCGTGGGTCTGAAGCGCCGCAACGTCATCTCCTTCTTTTTCGATGATAGCAACAGACCCTGGGCGGCCCTCGCCGGTTCGCGCATGCTGCGAAAGGTCCCCCAGGTGCTCTGACGGAATCATGTGCCCGCGGGCGGTGTGTCGCCGGTCGGAACACCTGAGGGCCCGTCTATTCTGTCGCGCTGTACCGTGGGATCTCGTGGCCCCTCTGCGCCGCCGGGGGGCCGCCACTGCCCGCTGTCACCTACATCCTGGTGCTGCAAATCCTCCCGGTGTGAGTTGACGACCATGAGGGGAGTTCTGCTACTCTCTTATCAGGACTGCACAATGCTGACGAAAAGGTCGGGAGAGCAGCAGCACATAAAGGGAGGAGCTAACGTGCGTCACCTTTTGTTTCCGGGAATCTTTGTTCTGATCATGGTGCTTCTGTTTTTCGCTGGAATGTGGGTGGGCCTCCATGGTGAGTCCAGTGAGGAGCTTGAACCTCCGGGGGAGGACGCCTCCGTTGAGCCGGACCCCGAAGAACCAGAAGCCGAGCCAGAGCCAGAACCGGAGCCGGAGCCGGACCTCAGGACCATGAGCCTCGTTTCTGTGGGTGAC
>PWUB01000195.1 GCA_003563755.1 Clostridia bacterium | reverse complement strand
TCCATGTTGTCGAGAAGGATCACATCCGCACCGACATCGACGGCCTCCCGCACCTCGTCGAGGTCCGTGACCTCCACCTCGATCACCACCATGTGACCCAGGGCCTCCTGGGCCCTGGTGACCGCGGCGGTCACCCCTCCCGCAGCGGTGAGGTGGTTCTCCTTGAGGAGGACCGCGTCGTCGAGGCCGAAGCGGTGGTTCACGCCGCCGCCGACCCGAACCGCGTACTTCTCGAGGAGTCTCAGGCCCGGGGTGGTCTTCCTGGTGTCCACCACCCTGGTCCCGTAAGGGGCGACCGCCTCCACCAGGGTCCTGGTAGCGGTGGCAATCCCCGAAAGCCTCTGCAAAAAGTTGAGCGCCACCCTCTCCCCGGTGAGAATGCTGCGCGTGTTGCCCTCAATGCGCGCAATGTCCCGGCCAGCATCCACCCGTTCACCCTCCTCCACCAGGGCCTGCACCAGCACATCACCGTCGAGCACCTCGTATACGGCCTGCACTACCGGCAGGCCCGCTATCACTCCGGGGGCCTTGGCGTGGATTATGCCGACCGCCTCCGAGTCCGGCGGCACCACCGCCTCGGTGGTTATGTCGGCCCATCCCACGTCCTCCCGCAGAGCGTTAGTTACGATCTCTCCCAGCAGCAGATGATTCACCGATGGATCACTCTCCCGTCAGCCACAATGAACCAGTATGAGTACATTGTTTTGCTTGATAGTTGTATTGTCAAGTGTAAATAGGGTGATGGGGGCCTGATGCGGCATTCGGAGAGGGGTGAGATCCCTCCGGGGGCACAACGACCCCCGGAAGGCCCTCGCAGCTAGATAACCAGGTAGTCGCGGCTGAAGTTGCTGAAGGGAATGCCACCGTCGTCTCCGACCTGCACCACGTCCTCCACCCGGACCGCCGCTCTACCCGGCACCCTTATGCTGGGCTCAACGGTGAAACACATACCGGTCTCGAGGAGGGTGTGGTCCAGCTCGAACAGGAAGGGAGGCTCGTGCACGTCGATCCCTATACCGTGGCCGAGCCGGTGGGTGAAATACCCCCCCAGGCCCGCACCCTCGATGACGTCCCGGGCGGTGCGGTTCAGCCCGGCGGCGGCTATGCGGCCTCCTTTCATGGCCGCTATGGCCTCGGCCTGGGCCCCCATCACCAGGTCGTGATACCTGCGGACCTCGTCATCCGGTTCACCGCAGAACACGGTGCGTCCGAAATCAGACACGTACCCTTCCCAGATGATCCCGAAGTCGAAGGTCACCATGGAACCCGGCTGAAGGGCCGCCCTCGATGTCTTTCGCCCAACGGGAGGATCTCTCCTGATGCCCTCTCCGGCGATCACGATGCCGGTGTGAAAGGAAACGCCAGAGCCCCCGTGCAACGCGATCTGATGCTCCACCTCCCGGGCGATGTCGTACTCAGTCATGCCGAGCCTCAGCTGCTTGAGCACCGCCGCGAACACGGCGTCCGTGATACGGCCCGCCTCCTTCATGATCGCCGTCTCTTCTGCATCCTTGACGGCCCTCATGGGCGCTATCAACCGCGAGGCGTCGGTGAAGCCCAGGTTCTCCCCTGCCTCCTGCAGGAGGAACAGGGAACGGGCCCACAGCCGTCCGGAGACTCCGAGCCGCCCCGGCCGTCCGAGGCGCTCGAGTATGCTCCGGGCCGCATCGAGGGGCTCATCACCGTCATCTACGACCACGATGTCTGCGATCCAGGGCTTGTCGGCCGCCTGTCCCTTCACGTACTCACTCGCCCCCATGCGGGGAACCACGAAGATGGGACCCCTCTCCGTGCTCAAGAACATCCCGTACAGTTCGTCCCCGTGCTTGTCGTCGTCGGTGGGGTTGTGAGGCTGGCGCCTCACGCCGGTCAGATACTGCATGTCACCGGACATCA
The DNA here is from genome assembly GCA_003563755.1 of Clostridia bacterium. The sequence continues at coordinate 969 of PWUB01000195.1, read as the reverse complement.
TCAAAAACAGGGCATCAATCTCCGAGGAGACCATGGCCTCCCTGACCCTCTCCAGCCTACCCTCATACACGCTGCCCATTGCCCATCCTCCCCTTAACGAATTGACGAAGGTCTCAGAGGACTCTTCGGGCCGGGCCTGTCATTTCCTGCAGGCTACCCTGCTGACGTGGGAGCGGACCCGGGAACCGGCCGCTGTGAGCATAGCGCTATCTTCCGGGGGCATGGTCCCCGTCCGCGGTGCCGTCGCCAACTCCAGCATCCTCGCCGGGGAGGGGTGAAACATCCTCGATCACCTTCTCCTTCCAGGTGCCCACTCGGAACCACAGCACCGACATCACTGCCCCCGCAGCATAGGACAGAACGATACCCCACCAGATTCCGGGTCGGCCGAAGACGGTGGCCAACCAGTACGCCAGGGGTATCTGGATGCCCCACTGGGTCAGCAGGCGCAGCACGGCCTGCTCCCCTGCATTGCCGGCGCCGCGCAGTCCGCCGCATATGACCTGCTGTACCGCGAGGAAGAGGTAGCCGAAGACACCGAGGACGAGGTATTCGGTACCGATGGAGATGACCTCGGGCTCATCGTTGAAAAACCCCACCAGGTGGGGAGCAGCGATGACCACCAGCAGGGAGACGACGCCCAGGACCCCCAATATGAGGTACGATGCAGCCCACGCACTCCTTTCAGCCTGGCGCGGATTGTCGGCACCGAGGTGCTGACCGACCATGATGGTCGTGGCCCTGGCCAGGCCCATCCCCGGCAGCCTCACCACCGACAGGATCCGGTTTACGACTCCCCAGGCGGCGACGGTGTAGGTGCCAAAGGTCGCCACCAGGCCGGTGAGGAAGGTGCGGGCGAGGGCGATGGCCGTCTGTCCCATTGCCGCGGGAAAGCCGATGCGGATGATCTTTCTGACCGTTCCCATCTCCAGCCTCATGTGCTCGGGCCTTAAGTGGAGCTCGCCGCGG
>PWUB01000026.1 GCA_003563755.1 Clostridia bacterium | reverse complement strand
TTACCTCGCTTCTCACTATGCACTTTTCAAGGTTCGATGCCAACCGTATCTCGTATCGCAGGTCATATTGTATGGCATAACCTCTGACCGCGCAAGGGGTGCATTCGAAGATATCTGTCCTGTTCAGACCCGAACCGCGGACCTTACCCGCCACGAACTCCACGTCCGGAGACACCAATATCGCCTTGCCCTCCAGGCCCCACCCCCCGGACGGACGAAATACTGCCGATCATGATACGGCTGACGGGGATGGATGTCAATCATCGCTGCGAACAGGCAGCTGCACCCGCACCACCGTACCCTTTCCGGGCTCACTCTGCACCTCTATGCTGCCGTCATACTCCCTCACGAGGGCCCTCACGATCGCAAGGCCCAGCCCGGTACCGCCCGAGTGAGCCGTCTCCGAATCCCGCACACGGTAGAATTCGTCGAATATGCGCCCGATGTGCTCACTCGACATACCGACCCCCGTGTCCTGCACCGTAACCAGTACGTGGGCACCCTCACACCGTCCGCAAACCTTTACTTCACCGCCCTCGACATTGTACCTGATCGCATTCGACACGAGGTTGGTGAAAATCTCATCCATATCCCTGGGATCCGCCCTCATCAGCAACTGCTCCTCAGGATCAAGGCGCAGCTTGACTGCGATTTCCCCGTCCACAGCGGCACCCCGCTGGAACTCAACCACATCAGCAAGCACCTCCGCCAGATCACAATCCCGAACTTCTCTCTGAACCTGCCCGGCCTCGAGGCGCGAGAGATCAAGCAGATCCACGATGAACTGCTGCAGGGTCTGAATCCGCTGCAGACACCTGGTCATAATCCCGCCAGAGTCTTCTTCTCCGACCGACTCGCCCAGGAGCAGGTTGAGATAACCCTCCACCGCAGCCAGGGGCGCCCTGATCTCGTGAGACACAGTGCGCACGAAGTCCGATTTCATCCGCTCGATCTCCCTGCGCTGGGTGATATCGCGAAGCACAACCACCGTACCCAGGTGGTGCTGATCCCTGTCATGCACTCGGGCCGCACACGCATGTAGATAACGCCCCTCATGCAGCTTCACATCCACGTTCTGCTGGTCGAGACGGGAATCTGACGCCAGGGAGTCAACCAGGTCCACAACCTCCGGCACCCTCACAGCTTGCCCTAGAAGCGGCGCAGCATCATCGTCACCCACGAATGCAGTATCCTCGGCAAGGACCCAGCGTCTTGCAGTGGGGTTGCACAGTACCAGTTGTCCCGCGCGGTTTATCACCAGAACACCGTCAGCCATGCTGTTTATAATAGTGAGCAGCCGACTCCGTTGATGGGTGAGGTCCAGGAGATGCCTCGCCCTCTCCTCCCGGAGACGGCGGTTCTCCAGCTTCAGAAACCGCCGTTCGAGGCCTCTGCGAACGAGGTTCTTGAGTTCGTCAGCCGTGAACGGTTTGGGGATATAGTCGTAGGCCCCCAGTTTCACAGTCTCAACGGCGGTTTCGTACGATGCATAACCCGTGATGACGACAGCCACCACATCAGGCATCTCGTCCTTCATCCTCCGCAGAACGCACACGCCGTCCAGGCCAGGCATCTTCAGATCCACCAACACGAGGTCGAAGGGCATTGTGAGAAGCATGCGCCAGCCCCGGATGCCGTCGGACGCGGTGTGAACCTCATAACCCTCCTCTTCGAGGATCCGCCTGCACCCGGAACGAAGGGGTTCCTCGTCATCCAGAACGGCCACCCTGGCAACACGACCACCCCGCTCCCCTTCGTCTCTGTGAAGCCCTGCTGCTGTACCGCTCAAATGGATCACCACCCCCGGCAAGGGCATACTCCCGCCCACGACCTGACCCAGTACCGGGTCACGCCCTGAGCAGTCTATCAACCTCACTCAACAGCTCCTTCGGAGAAACCGGCTTGTTCAGGAACACGTCCACGGGATTCCACGTGGGGTCTTCATCGTAGTTTCCGAGTGCACGGGGCAACTGGTATTCGGATTCGTTTATGGCGGTTAGCATGAGGACGGGGATCTTCCTGGTTCGGGCATCTCTTCGGAGGCGGCGGGCCACCTCGAAGCCCTCGGTGTTGGTGCTCATGATGACATCCAGCACAATGACATCGGGATCCTCTTTGAGGGCTCTCTCCATGCCCCCCTCACCGCTGTAGGCGGCGACTACGTCGTAGCCCGCCTCCCTGAGGTACCTTGCGTGGATTTCGACAAAATCGATATCATCATCTATCAACAGGATCTTCTTCCTATCAGACATCGAGAAATCCCCCTTTGCGGGGGGTATGACAATTCGGCCCCCGGTGTGGCCGGCCCCACCTCCCCTTCACTGTCTAAGGTGTGCTCTCGGACGGAAGAGTAATCGTGACCCTGGTACCTTCACCTGGTGACGACTCCACCTCGATCCTGCCGCCGTGCATCCTGACTATTCCCTGGGCAACGGGCAGACCCAGTCCCATTCCTCGACCGTCCGCCTTCGTGGTGTAAAAGGGCACAAAGAGCGAGCGAATCTCCTCGTCCGCGATTCCTGCGCCGTCATCGGAAACAGTGATACTCACCTCGTTTTCGGCCCGATCATGGTGCACGGACACGGTGATCTCACCCCGACCGCCCACGGCCTCGACCGCATTGTCAATGATATTGGTAAGAACTCTCTCCATCTGCTTTGCATCCAGCAGTACGGCCGAGGACACCGCGCACAGCTGCTCCCGGATCCGGACGCCGTCCGGCATACAGGACCCCATTTGGCTGAGCAAGTCCCCGAGGTATTGCTCCAGTCGAACCCGCCGCCTACGAAGCTGCGGTAGGCGGGCATAGTCGAGGGCAGTACGCAGGATCTCCCGGCACCGCGATGCCCCTGTGATCACAGCATCAACCA
>PWUB01000028.1 GCA_003563755.1 Clostridia bacterium | reverse complement strand
GGGAGCCGGAACGGGAGGTATGAGAATTGAAGAAGCTGACTCTGAGACACTTCGTGCTCGCGGGCCTGTTGGGAGCTCTCATAGCTGCACTGGGATTCACTCCCCTGGGAATGGTACCAGTACCGACACCCGCCGGAGCGGCGACGATCCTTCACATCCCGGTAATCATTGCGGCCCTGCTGGAGGGCCCCCTGTTCGGAGCTTTGGTCGGTTTCATGTTCGGTGCCGTGAGCTTCTGGAGAGCCCTGGTAGCACCGAGCAACCCCATAGCGCAGGTCATGTTCACCGACCCGGTGACCGCCTTCTTGCCCCGAATACTCATAGGTGTAGCAGCATACTACGCTTTCAGGGCGGCGGGCAGCGAGCTGTACAGGCGCATCATATGCGGTCTTTCCGGCATCCTGATGTGGGACCTGTCGTATCGAGTGGTGTTGAATGCCGGCTGGGTCCACGGCGTGTACCCGGCGTACTTCTACTTCTTCCCCGTAGCGGTCGTGACGGCATACCTGCTGTTCCGACTCCTATCCGGGGAGGGTGCGCCCGTCATCGCCGGAGCGCTGGCGGGCAGCCTGACGAACACCGTGGGAGTTTTGGGCCTGGTGTGCATCAGGGGGATTCTCCCACCGGCAGCGGCCGCCGTGGTGGCGGTGGTGCACGGTCTGCCGGAGGCTGCGGTGGCGGTGGCGTTTTCCCTGATGCTGTACAGGGCGCTTCGTCACCGCGTCACATGGAGGGAGCGATAACGTGATCCTGGCGGTGGATATAGGCAACTCTAATATAGCCCTCGGAGTGTTCGCGGATGACCGGCTGGTCCACCGCTGGAGGCTCTCGACACAGCGGAATGCCACGGCAGACGACCTGGGAATCAGCCTGAGGTCCCTTCTGTCCAGTAACGGAGTCGCACTGTCGCAGGTGAAAGCCATAATATGTGCTTCGGTGGTGCCTCCTCTCACGGAGCCCTTCGAAAAGATGTGCAGGAGGTACCTCGGGATAGATCCAGTGCAGGTAGCCCCGGGGGTCAGGACGGGTATCGCCATCCGGTTCGAGAATCCCCGGGAGGTGGGCGCTGACCGGATAGCCAATGCGGTGGCCGCCCAGGCCAGCTACGGGAGCCCGGTGGTGGTGGTTGACTTCGGAACAGCCACCACTTTCGACGTTGTGGGTCCCGACGGCAGCTACCTCGGCGGGGCGATACTGCCGGGTGTGGGAATATCCACCGACGCCCTTTTTGAGCGGGCCGCGAGGCTGCCGAAGATAGATCTTTCGAGCCCCAACCGTGCTGTGGGCCGAAATACAGGGGAGAGTATGCGGGCCGGCATCGTCTATGGATTTGCCGGGGCCGTTGATGCTATAGTGGAGAAAATAGAAGCAGAGATCGGGGGAGCTCGCCGAATAATTGCCACCGGAGGCTGGGCAGGAGTCGTTGCTCCGGAGTGCAAGATGGTAGATGAGGTTAATTTGAACTTAACACTGGAGGGATTGCGCATAATATACATGCGTAACCAGAGGATCTGAGGGGAGGGGCTGTCGAGATGATAGAGATGGATCTCATAACAGTAGGTATGGCCCCACGCGGGGACGGGAATGTGCTCGTGTTGCGGGAGGTGGACGGTGAGCGACTGCTCGTGCTCGGCATTGGTTTCGCCGAGGCCACGTCCATCGCCATGGCGGCCGAGGGCGTCACCCCGCCTCGCCCCATGACCCATGATCTGATGCTCAGTCTGATTCAGCGTCTAGGGGGTTCGCTGCAGCGGGTACTGGTTCACGATATGCGGGGCGAGACCTTCATCGGGCAGATGGAGATCGATACCAGTCGGGGAGTGCTCGAGGTCGATGCGCGCCCGAGCGACTGCATCGCCCTTGCCATACGGGAGGATGTTCCCATAATGGTTTCAGACGTGGTGCTGGACCTGGCAGCGGTGACCCAGGAGATGATAGGCGACGATGACGATGACTGCATCAACTGACTAGAAGTCCAGGTGATGACCTGCGGGGCCGGCGGTGACGCCGGTCCCTTGCAATGAGCCCGGCGTTGACCGTGCCTCCGGGTTCTTCACGGACAGCTCTCCCGCGCATTCGTGGGTGACTACTCGGAACCCAGCTCCGCTACTGCTGCCGCCACCCGGGGTTCAATCAACGGTTTCCCGAGGCTCTTGCCAGCATCGTTGTACGTGAGCAGTATCCGTTCGGGCGATGCAAGGAGGTCGATCAACCTCCGTTTCCCGAAAGCGTCAGCGATGGTTCTGCACATGTCCGCACCGAGCACGTACACCACCGGGAGGTGTTCCCCCCGGTAGGGCTCGTGCAGGAACCCAAAGGCCCTCCGCATTCCCTCGTCGGGGCACTGCACACCCTCAAGGATTTCCTCCAGTAACCGCGCCAGGGATTCGTAGTGGCACGGGAGGTCGGCGGCGGTGGGTCTCCAGTCCGCACCCTCGAGACTCATGTCCTCGACCGGGGTGAAGAACAGGGTCGCGGTTCCCTCTCCGACGAGCCCTGAGACCACGCTCATGGCAGCCGTGTCCGGAGTGTCGGGTAGCTGCATGGAGCCCTCGTAGGCCGGTGACACCGTTTCGAGACCGATGTGATGAAGCTCGTGTCGGAGCACGTCGGTGAGCGGTCCCGCGATGGTGTGTAGCTCTCCACCCTCCAGGGTGAGGGGAAAGAAGCTGACGATTATATCCCCTTGGAATACGTAGGCGGCCGGATGGCTCTCGGCGAGGAAATAGAGGTCCGCCTGGATATGAGCGCCCCGGGGGAGGTGCTCGAGAACGTCCCTCTCGATCCCGGCCATGTCGAGGTTCTCAAGGGCCCTGTAGGTGGTCTCATGGTAAGACAGCCTATTTTGGGCTTCGCCGAGGGCCTGGATAAGGTTCT
>PWUB01000206.1 GCA_003563755.1 Clostridia bacterium | reverse complement strand
TCTACCTCAAGCCCGGGGTGAGGATCATCCGTCTTCCCGAGCACCTTCCGGCCGAAACCTTCATCGCCGGGGGATGCGGTCTTCCCACGGCCTTTCACGCCGTGGAAAGGGCGGACATCCGTATGGGCGACACGGTGGCCGTTCTCGGCAGCGGCCCCGTCGGTATCAACGCGGTGATCCTGGCCCAGCTGCGGGGTGCGGCCTCCATAATCCTGGTCGGCGGTCCCGCCCACCGCCTCACCGTGGGCGAAGAGCTGGGAGCTGATCACACCATGGACATCGGGCAAATGTCCTTCGAGGAGAGGCTCTCGCGGGTGGTAGAGCTGACCGGAGGGCGCGGGGCCGATGTGACCATTGAGGCCGCCGGCGTGCCCGAGGCCGTGACCCAGGCAATGGCCCTCACCCGTGACGCAGGCACCGTGGTCATCGCCGGCCAGTACACCGACACCGGAGAGGCTATCTTCAACCCCCACCTCCTTCTGAATAAGAAACACCTGGATATCCGGGGCTGCTGGGGAACGGACTGCAGCCACCTCTACCGTGCTGTCCGGGTGATGGCCAGACACCACGAGCGCATTCCATGGACCTCTATGATAACGCAGACTTACTCCCTCGATGAGGCTGAAGAAGCCCTTCGGGATGTGCAGTCCCTGCAGGTCACCAAGGCTGTCATCCTACCCTCCGATAGCAGATCCTCATCCGGGGGCGGCCCGCAGACGGAGGCGTTGGCGACATGAGGCCGGAGACAACGATCCTGGTAGTCGACGATGAGCACAGCTTCGTCGAGGGACTCAAGGCCAACCTCGAGCGCGAGGGATACCGGTGCGTGGCCGCTTACGACGGTGAGGCCGCCCTCGAGACCTTCACTGAGGGGGCGGTAGACCTGGTCCTGTTGGACCTCATGCTGCCCGGGGTCGACGGCATGGAGGTGTGCCGGAGGATCCGAACCAGTTCGACGGTGCCAATTATCATGCTCACGGCCAGAGACGACGACATCGACAAGATCCTCGGCCTTGAGGTCGGCGCTGACGACTACCTTACCAAACCTTTCAACTTCCGCGAGCTGCTGGCCCGCGTGAAGGCGGTCATGCGCCGAGTTCACTCGCCCGGCACCCATGGAGCAGCAAGGGGAGAAAGACTGCAGATAACGGGGCGGGTTCATCTCGACGTTGACCGACAGGCCCTGGAGGGCGACGAAAGCGTGCCGCTCACCGTCAAAGAGTTCGCCCTCTTAGAGCTTCTCGCCCGCCATCCGGGACGGGTGTTCAGCCGCGAGGAGCTTTTGGACCGGGTCTGGGGATACGACTACTACGGCAGCTCACGGACGGTTGATGTCCACGTGCGCCGGGTGCGCAAGAAACTGGAGACATCAGGCACGGACGATGGCTCCGAGGTCGTCCGGACCCGTTGGGGTGCCGGATACTGCATGCAAGAACGGGTCAAGGACCTGGGGACATGAACTTCTCGCGCTGGATCTTTTCACTTCAGGGCAGGTTGACCATCACCTACCTGGTCCTGATAACGGCAGCCACAACGGTCCTGGGATTCGGGATCTACCGGTGGACGGCCGACGACCTCATCGCGGAACGCCACATCCGCCTGCTCACCGAGGCCCGCATAGCGGCCGACGCGGTCACTCCCGCACTGCCGGGTGATCAGCATGCTGCCCTGCACACCCTCGAGGCCATGGGGCGCCGTTACGATACCCGCCTCCTGGTCATCGACCCCGACATGGAGGTGTTCGCCGACAGCCTGCACCTGACGCAGCCGGACAAGTCCCTAGTGTCGACTTCCTTTGACATTCCCGAGGTCAGGGGTGCCCTGGACGGCGATGCGGAGGCAGCAGTGTACCGGCTGCGCACCGGAGAATATGTTCTCTACGCCTCGGCACCCGTGGTGCGGGAAGGTACCGTCACCGGTGTCGTGTTGGTATCGGGTTCACTGGCTGCTGTCATGGGGGCCCTGTCCCAGCTGGTAACGCGCCTGATCACCGCGGCGATGCTCATCAACGCGGCCTTCCTGGTGGTCACCTGGCTGACCGCCAGGCGCCTCACGGCCCCCCTGCAGACCCTGGCATCGGCGGCACGCCGGCTGGGCTCCGGGGACCTCGACACCAGGGTTGAAGTCGATTCCTCCGACGAGCTAGGTCAGCTGGCCGGTACCTTTAATCACATGGCCGAAGAGATCCAGGAACACGACAGGGCCCAGAGACGGTTCATATCCGATGCCTCCCACGAGCTGCGTTCACCCATCAGCAGCGCCATACTCATCGCCGACGCCCTGGAGTCCGGCACGCCCGGGTCAGCGGCTCTCCTGGAGAGCCTCCGGGAACAGCTCGAGCGGATGTCCCGCCTGGTGAACCAGCTGTTGGAACTCGCACGCCTGGATGAATGGCCTGATGAGACAAAAGAGAAAGGCGAGGACACCTACGCCGACCTGGCCCATGTGATCAACAGGATCCACCGGAGAATGCGGCCCGTTGCCCAGGCCCGGGAGGTTGATCTGCAGAGGGACGTGCCGGGTCAGCTGTTGGTGCCCGGCTCCGAGGAGAATCTCGAACGGATCCTTCAGAACATCATTGAAAACGGCATCAAGTATGCTCCCCGTGGAGGAGCAGTCACTGTGACCGCCCGGATGCAGGAGCCTTCCGGCTCAGGGGTCATCGTTGATATCACCGACACCGGCCCCGGCATACCCCCCGAATCGCTGCCCCACGTTTTCGAGCGATTCTACCGCGCCGACGCAGCAAGGTCCCGTGAGGAAGGTGGCTTCGGCCTCGGCCTGGCGATAGCCAGACGACGTGCCCTGGCCATGGGTGCGGACATCACCGTCGACAGCGAGGAGGGCCGGGGCACCTGTTTCACCATCACTATACCCGGGCAGC
>PWUB01000101.1 GCA_003563755.1 Clostridia bacterium | reverse complement strand
GGTCTTGAAATAGGCGTCCAACAGCAGCAGGGTGGCGGCCTCCAGCCGCCAGGGCATGTCGCTGGGCGAGAACTGCATCTTGCTGTAGATGCGGCCGGTAAAGGCCGGCGCCTTCTTGGGCCTGCCGAACTCGTCGAATAGCTTCCTGGGCATATTCTTACCTCCTTCCTATACAGAGTATTTGAGCTCAATTAAAGATGGTTGCGATGACGCAAGCGATAACGATCCAGGTGATCACCCCCAGGACCCGGCCGGTCATGTAGTAGTGGTGCTCGCTCTCGATCTCCCGGCGCAGGTCGGCCGTCATGGCCCGCAGCCGCGGGGGCCAGGGGCAGAGGACCTCGCAGATCCCCTGGACGAAAGCATGCCACTCGGCCACTACCTCGTCCTGGTCCTTGCCGCCCTGTAGCCAGGCGGCCAGGATGAAGAGGCGGTCGATCACAGCGGCAGTTTCCTCCTGATCTTGCGGGAGATGAATACCAAGGCCAGGTGCTGAAACGACATGAGCTGCCACTCAGGGACATGGACGGACTCGACGGGCATGCCCGGGCACTTGGGGGTCCAGGGGGCATTGAAGATCAGTCGGCCACCGGGTTTCAGGACCCGGGTGAGCTCTCTCATCAGCTTGGGTTTGAGCGCGTAGTCCATGTTCCAGGGCGGGTCGCAGACCACGGTGTCGGCGCATTCGTCCTTCAGCGGCAGCTGCAGGGCGTCGGCCCTGACGTCCGTATCGTGTGAGTACATGTCGATGCGCACGTTGCCCAGCTTGCTCATGCCGTTCATGACGTGGACCGTGAAACCCCTGCAGAGGCCCCGGATGAACGACTCGGTGCCGCCAGGGAAACGCCAGGCCGGCCGGTACTTCATGGGGTTCATTCAGCTTCCTCCGTGTCCAGGTCCATGGCGGCCTGGGGGCTGGCGATGGTGGCGGTGATGGGGACTCCCCGGCGCTGTAAATCGAGCACCCTGGCGATGCCCGGGACGGGGATGCGGGCCTGGAACTGCAGGGTGGTGATGAGGGCGCCGTCCTTCACCCGGGTACGGATGACCAGGTCGGTGATGCTGTCGATCACAACCTGGACGTTGTCAACGGCGGCTTTGCTCATCATTCCTCTCCTTTCATAACTCCCCTGGCCCCTCTTACCTTAAGAGGGGGATTCGATATGCTCCTCCGGGGTCTCGCCCCTGAACTGCTCAGGCAGCTTATCGCTTAGCCGTTCGGCCATAAAACGGAGGTGGGACATCTTCACACGCAGATAGCGGCCAAAGTCACGGACATAACGCGGGACCGGGGCCGTTTCCAGCACGGCCGCAGCTTCCTGTATTGAGTTCAGGGTCTTAACGATTTCCTCGACTGAAAGCTTAACTTGCTTTGCTGTTGTCACTTCTCCTCCTTCCTTCGTTGTAAGAAACGCTCTCCGAACCACCAGGTCACACAAGGGATGGCCAGGCCCAGAAACCAGGGCGGGGGATCCGCCCCCTCAATGGCCAGGCCGGTGAGGGCGCCGGCGAACATGACCGTCACGATCGGCCGGGTGACTGCTCTGGCAGCCTCGGCTATGGGAGAATACCGCCTGGAACGTACCTCAGAGCTCGATAACGGCCCCTGTTTCGTGTCCTGCATGGTGTTCTCCAGTTACGGTTGGTTATCGCCAAGCATCTGCCGGGCCAGGTTGGCGAAGGGCCTGAAAGGTGATGGCGTGGTAGTCAGGCCCAGGATGCGGCGGAGGTGTACGGCGACGGAGGCCCAGTAACCGAAGCGCTCCCACTTGTTGGCGGCCATGCTGACGATGGCGTTGTACTCCGCTTCTGCCAGGTAGGCTTCGATCTCATGCTTGCTCTTCAAGTTACCTCCAGTAGCCGGACAGGTTGAAAACGGCGTCGTACTCGCGGAGCTGAGCGAAGACCTGCACCTTCCGGTTGGCGTACACCGGCGTGGTCAGGGTCATGGGGGCGTTGGTGGGTAGTGCCCGGACCCGGATGCGGGCGGAGCCTTCCTCCCGGACCCCGACGGTCTGGGAGCTGCCCAGGTTGGCGCAAACGATCTCCACGGCCACGGTGGCCGGGGGGATCAAGGCCGTCATGTCCCAGTCCTCCCAGGCGCCGGCCGCAGCCGGCTGGTGGGCCACCCAGGCCTCGTAAAAGGTCAGCGGCGTGGGACGGCCCAGCACCGCCAACAGTAGCGCGTCCGGTGCGTTGTCGCCCGGGAGGGCGAGAATGCCCCGGCGGCCCGGAACAAGGTCGCCCTCCCGGAGATGCGTGGGCACCGGCACGGCATCGAAATAGGTCGTCAAAGACGACGCGAGCTGGACCTCGGCCCGGTGGGCCGCCAGGTCATAGCCCTTGATGATGCAGATCTCAAGCATTATGTGACCCACTCGGGGGCGGTGGCGCCGGCGTTCATCTTGAGGGTCTGAGCGGCGGTGCCTTTGGGCAAGCGCACGAGCTGAGTGCCGTCGTGATAGAGGATGTCTCCCTCAACCAGGCCGGGGACCATCTCGTCAATCAGGTCGACAAGATCGGCCTCATTCTCGATGCACAGCATGTCGCGCAACATGCCCTGGGCGTCGTATATCTGTATTCGTCCTGCCATGTTCCTCCTTTATTGGTTACTCCTCGACATAGAGCTCGGCGGTGCGGATGCGGCGGGACCAGGCGATGGCCTTCAGCCTGGCCTCGTAGCGCTGCAGGCGCTCCTTGCCCCAGTCCCGGTAATTGATGGTCGCCTTCTCGCCCGAGATGGTGGCACGGTCCACGGTGTGGACCGAGATCGACATGGCCAGGTAGCCGGTGGCGCCCAGGATAACGAGCTCCTGGTGCTCTTCCGGGATTGTGGTGGCCAGGGCGGTCAGCTCGTGGCGCTTCAGCCAGCGGATCACGGCATCGGTGCCGTCGCCGTCAACGGG
>PWUB01000277.1 GCA_003563755.1 Clostridia bacterium | reverse complement strand
GGAGCGCGTCAGCATGTACGTGTTTCTGCCCGACGAGGGGATCACCGTGGACCAACTCGCCGCCGGGATCACCCCGGACGATTGGAAGGGGTGGATGGACTCCTTCTCGGTCTCCGATGGAACGATCGCCCTTCCCCGCTTCGTCATCGAGTACGAAGCCTCCCTGGACGAGGCCCTGAAGGCCATGGGAATGGAGATCGCCTTCGACGAGAACCGGGCCGATTTCTCCCGGATGTACCCGGTGAGCCCCAGCCACAACGTCTTCATCTCTGAGGTGAAACACAAGGCGTTTTTGGAGGTGAACGAGCAGGGCAGCGAGGCGGCAGCCGCCACCTCCGTGGAGGTCGGAGTAACATCCTACCGCGAGCCCTTCGAGATGAGGATGGACCGTCCGTTCCTATTCGCCATCTGCGATGATGTGACGGGCAGCATCCTCTTCATGGGGATCATGCGGGGCTCCTGAAGCAGACGAAAATGAACTACCTTCAGCGGGCGGCCCACCAGGTCCGGGGCCGCCCGCTGATCGTCAGCATTCGCTGTGTGAGTCTGAATGAGAGGGAGTGTTCTGTGCCTCCGGGCGCCTCAGCCCGTTGAGTTCCCGCGAACGCAGGGTGGCGTTCTGGACTCCCTCGTGTATCACCCGCGAGAAGCCGGCCTGCTCCATGGCCTCCAACCCGGCAACCGTGGTGCCTCCCGGCGACATGATCCGGCGGCGGAGTTCGGCGGGATCATCCCCGTTGGAGGCGAGCATAGCCCCCGCACCCATGACCGTCCACCGGGCCAGGAACCTCGCCACATCGGGAGCCAGGCCCTCGTTCTCTCCGGCTGCTGCCAGAAGCTCCACCATACGGTACACGTAGGCGGGACCGCTGCCGCTGAGCCCGGTTACGATGTCCATGCACTCCTCGGGCACTTCGACCACCTCGCCGACCGCCCTGAAGATGCTGTGGGCGAGGGACACTGCCTCCCCCGGCACGTCGTCCCCGTGGGAGAGAGCGGTCACTCCCGCCAATGCGTGGCATGACGTGTTCGGCATGGCTCGAACCCCGAAGGTCCCCTCGGGCAGGTACTCTACCAGCCGCTGCAGGCTCACCCCGGCGGCGACCGAGATGACGACCTGGCCTTCCTCGAGGCAGGGGGCGGTCTGGGTCACTGCCTCCTTGAAGTCCTGGGGCTTAACCGCCACCACCACGCACCGACTCCCGCGGACGGTCTTCTCCTTGTCGACGTGGACTGTGACGCCGTAGGTTTCGGCCAGCTCCCCCAGCCGGATGCGGTCGCACCGGTTGGTCACCCGGATGCAGTGCGGAGGGAGGCAGGCACCCCGAATGAGTCCCCGCAGCAGCGCTTCCGCCATTCGCCCAGCTCCGATTATCGCGATCTGTGTATCACCAGGAAATGAGGTCTTCCGCAACCGGCTTCACTCCTCTCATATCGTGTGCGTAGGTCCCTTTCGCAGCGAGCCCTGAAACGCAGAAAACCCCCGCCCGAAGGACGAGAGTTCGCGGTACCACCTTCGTTGGCCACCCGCCCCAGAAGTGACGGGCACCCACTCTATCAGCCTGACGGCTGTCCCCTGTATCGCGGGGCTGCGTCGCACCACCGCCGGGCAATGCCGGGCAGCAGACGGAAGGCTCGGGGGGCGGGTTCGGAGCGCTGCGGACGGATTCTCTCAGCCGGTGGAATCCCTCTCTGTAATCCGGACACCCTCCTACAATCCCCTTCATCGCCACAAAAGGAACGCTGTTTAACCGCTATTCTCTACTGCCCGGGTCGTCCTGTCAAGGGTCAAATCCTGGAGGGGTCAGCCCGGGGCGCCCACGCGGGTGGACTCTCAGAGAGCAGGAACGCACCGCGGGCGGGTAGAAAGAAGATCCGACAGCGGGCTGAAAGCCCTGGACGGGAGAGGCTCGTATGAGGCGACTCTTGATGAAGTTGGCGGGAAAAGACAGCCACGCAGAAGAGGTACGGGCGGCGGTCTCCGAGACATCCGAACGCCTTCTGAGGGCATCCATCGCCGCGCCACAGAGCGTCCTCGTCGACCTCGGAGCTGATCCGGAGGGCCTGTCCCAGGAGGAGGCAGAACGCCGCCTTGAGACTTACGGACGAAACGAATTTGCCCACGAGACGTCTCCACCCTGGTACCGCCAGCTCCTGGGGGCGTTCATCAACCCCTTCGTCGGCATCCTCATCGGTCTTGCCCTGGCATCCTTCGTAACGGAGTACGTCCTGGCCCCTGCCGGGGAGGGAGACCTCACGGCCGTCGTCATCATCGGTATCCTGGTAGTGATAAGCGTGGTGCTCACCTTCATCCAGGAGTTTCAGGCCAACCGGGCGGCGGACGAGCTTCTTTCCCTCGTTCAGAGCACCACCACTGTACAGCGCCGCGAGACCGGCAGACGCCGGCTCATCACCGCGGACCTGGTGCCCGGTGACATCGTGTTTCTCTCCGCGGGTGATATCATCCCGGCCGATGTCCGGATCCTGGCCGCAAACAACCTGTCCGTCAACGAGGCAGCCCTCACCGGTGAGTCCCTGCCCGTCGAAAAGGATGAAAGGGCGACGGCGGACGATGAGCCTCTCGACGAGCAGGCGTACCTGGACACCACGAGCGCCCTCGACATCCACAATATCGGCTTCACGGGAACGAACGTGGTCAGCGGCACGGCGCGGGCGGTGGTCATCGCCACCGGAAACTGTACGTACCTGGGATCCATGTCCCTGGAGCTGGTCGGGCATCATCCACCGACCAGTTTCGACAGGGGAATCGGCAGTGTGAGCCGCATGCTCATCCGCTTCATGTTCATCATGGTCCCGATCATATTCCTCATCAGCGGCTTCCTGCAGGGGGACTGGTTGCAGGCCCTGCTGTTTGCACTGGCGGTGGCCGTGGGCCTGACTCCCGAGATGCTGCCCACCAT
>PWUB01000224.1 GCA_003563755.1 Clostridia bacterium | reverse complement strand
ATATGTGCGAGGCTGCGGGCGTCTCGGGTCACGAGGACCGCATGGGCGACCTGGTGACAGAGCGTTTCCGTCCCCTGGTCGACGAGATACGCCGCGAGACCCTCGGCAACGTGATCATGCTCAGGCGGGGGGGCGGTCAGGACGTACCCTCGATAATGATGGCGCCACACATGGACGAGATCGGCCTCATGGTCACCGCCGTGGAGAAGAGGGGATTCTTACGGTTCACCCGGGTCGGCGGCGTGGACCCCCGGACCCTTCCCGCCAAGGAGGTCACCGTCCTGGCAGACGAACCCCTGCCGGGAGTGATCGGGGTCAAGCCCCCCCACCTCATCTCCGCCGACGAACGGAAGAAGGCCATCAAGATGGAGGATATGTACATAGACGTCGGACTCGACGAGGAGCAGGTGAAGGAAAGGGTCCGCGTCGGCGACCCGATCGTTTTGCGCCGCCGAACGTACGAGCTGCTCGGAGACCGCATGGCGGGCAAGGCCATGGACGACCGGGCGGGGGTGGCCACCCTGTACGCGGCGGCCGAGAGGCTGGCGACCCTGCACCACGAGGCCGACGTGTACTTCGTGGCCACGGTGCAGGAGGAGGTCGGTCTGAGGGGTGCGGTGACCAGCACCTTCGGCATAATGCCAGACCTGGGAATAGCGGTGGACGTGGGCCTGGCAACGGGACCGGGTATGCCCGATGACGTGGCCGCGGACCTGGGCAAGGGTCCGGCCATCGCCCTCGGCGCCAACATCCACCCCCGGATGTACGAGAGGCTAACCGAGGTGGCGAAGAACGAGAGGATTCCGTACCAGCCGGAGATTCTGCCGGCCAGGAGCGGCACCGACGCCTGGGCCATGCAGGTGACCCAGAGCGGCGTACCCACCGCCGTGGTATCCATACCCCTGCGCTACATGCACACCACGGTGGAAACACTCAGCTGGTCCGACATCCAGCAGGCGGGAGTGCTGCTGGCGCACTTCGCCTCCGGGGTGGACCGGGGGTTCGTGGAGGGATTCTACGATGATGCTACGTGAACTGAGCGAGGCCCGCGGCGTGGCGGGCGACGAAGGACGGGTGCGTGAGCTGATCAGGAAGGAGGCGTCCCGCTGGGCGGACGAGCTGCGCGTGGACGCCCTCGGAAACCTCATTGCGGTGCGGCACGGCTGCTCCGACCTGCCCAGGGTGATGGGGGCGGCCCACATGGACGAGGTCGGCCTGATGGTATCCAGCATTCAGAAGAACGGCCTGCTGAAGTTCCTCAAGGTGGGGGGCATCGACGACCGGGTCCTGCCCTCGACGGTGGTGCTGGTGGGAGACGACGAGGTACCGGGAGTGATCGGTGCCAAGCCGGTGCACGCCCAGAAGCCGGGGGAACAGGAGAAGGTGATAAGCCACAGGGAGCTCTTCATCGACATCGGCGCGGCCGACGAGGACGCGGCGAAGGAGAAGGTGAAGCCCGGGGACTACGTCAGCTTCGACACCGACTACGAGGAACTGGGAGACGGGATCCTGAAGGGGAAGGCCTTCGATGACCGGGTGGGCTGCGCAGTGCTGTTGGACCTGCTCAGGGCCGAGTCAGAGGTTCCCCTGCACGCCGTGTTCACCGTCCAGGAGGAAGTGGGACTGCGGGGCGCCCAGGTCGCCGCATGGAGCGTCGATCCGGACATGGCCCTGGTCTTCGAGGGTACCGTGTGCGCGGACATCCCCGGGTCCGAGGAACATGAACACGTGACCACCATGGGTGATGGACCCGCCCTGGGGTTGATGGACCGCACCAGTATGCCCCATCCCACCATGCTGAGACAGATGATCCGCGTGGCCGAGGAAAAGGAGATACCGTACCAGTTTAGAAACACCACCGCCGGAGGAAACGACGCCGGTCCCATTCACCTCAGCCGGGGAGGAGTACCGACGGCCAAGGTCTCGGTGCCCTGCCGCTACATACACTCACCGCTGAGCGTTCTCAGCGAATCCGACTACCGGTGGACCGTCCGTCTGGTAACAGCTTTCGTGCAGAGCATCGAAGGGGGATTCCGACCGTGAAAGATATGATCCGCGCATTCGTCGAGACCTTCGGAGTGGCGGGACACGAGGCTCCCATACGGGAGGTAATCACAGGGGAGATCAGCGAGTACGTCGACGAAGTGAGGACGGACACCCTGGGAAACCTCATCGCCGTGAGAGACGGCGAGGGTCCCACGATCATGTTCTCGGCGCACATGGACGAAATAGGCCTGATCATCACCCACATCGACGATGACGGTTTCCTGCGGTTCTCCAACGTCGGTGGCGTCATGCCCGTCCGACTCCTCGACGGGAGGGTTATCTTCGAAAATGGCCGCATAGGCTGTATCGGGTCCGAGCGGGTGGACGATGTCAAGCAGCTCAAAATGGATAAGCTGTTCATCGATATAGGTTGTAGCAGCCGTGATGAAGCGAAGGAGTTTGTCTCCGTGGGAGACGTGGCCTCCTTCCACCGGCCCTTCGTGGACCTGGGCGACCGGCTGATGTCCAAGGCCATGGACGACAGGATCGGCTGCGCGATCCTGGCCCAGGCCCTGAAGGAGCTGGATGAGACGGACAACCGAATCGCCGCCGTCTTCAGCGTCCAAGAGGAGGTCGGACTGCGGGGAGCACGGACCGCTGCGTACCAGGTCAAGCCCGACCTCGGCATCGCCCTGGATGTCACCGGATCCGGTGACACCCCCAAGGCGCGGCGGCTCGACGTGTCCCTGGGGAAAGGCGCAGCCATCAAGGTGATGGACAGAAGCCTCATCGTGCACCCGGCGGTGAAACGGCTGATGGTGAACCTGGCCGAAGACAATGGAATATCCTATCAAATGGAGGTACTGGAATACGGGGGTACGGACGCGGGTGCCATGCAGATGAACGAGGCCGGGGTTCCGGCAGGGTGCATCTCCATTCCCACCCGTT
>PWUB01000174.1 GCA_003563755.1 Clostridia bacterium | reverse complement strand
AGCCATCCGGTACCTCGAGATGGTCATCGGACAGCACGATGACCGACTCGGCACCCTCACTGCAGTGACGCGGATTCGTGAAGTACCGGGCGGCGAGTTCGGGCGCCTCTGGTGGGCCCTGCGCAGGGTGCAGAATGCCCTGTTGGATGATCCGCCCCCGAACCTGGCGGACCGAACGGAGCTGGCAGCAGAACGCATGGACGATAAAACTCGGGAAATGAGGCAGGTACTGCGTAATCCCAGGGGGCGGGCCCTGGTGGTTGTGAGAGTCCTGTCTACCCAGCAGAAGTCAGATTTCAACGACCTGATGGCTGGGGTGGTTGATGCTGTCAATGCCATCATCGACTAGCGTGCCGAGGTTACTCCCCGTTGGTGGTTACACCTTCTATTCAAGGCTCCCCAGAATCTGACCTTACACGAACACCCCCACTTTGCTGTATAATTGGAACGTATGAGCCTCGAAAAGGGTGTAATATGACCGATATAATAAACGTTCTGCTTCTGTCCATCTGGGATGTGCGAATAGGGGTTACCGTCGCGGTGTTCAATGGATTCAGGCCCATGTGGGCCCTGGGAATCGGTACCTCATCGAGCATAGCTGTTGTGATTCCCGCGTTCGGGCTACTGCGCCGCTTTTTGCGGTGGAGCCGGAGATATGCCCCGCGCATCAGGGCCTGGCTCCTCAACGTCACTCACAGGCATCACCGCAGCATAGATCGCTACGGCTATGTTGGTTTATTCCTGTTGGTTGCCATCCCTCTGCCGGGCACGGGGCCGTGGACCGGTGCCATCTGTGCGTCCATACTCAACATGGATCCCGTAAGAGCATCCATGTCCCTGACCATGGGTATCATCATGGCCGGCCTCTTCGCACTCGGGATCACCGAGGGAATCCTGTCACTCTTCCCCTTCATATCCTGACTTACTCCCGCGATCCCGATACCCCGAGGAATCCGGCAATCCGGGCTCCATATCCCGTGAACCCTTCCACCCAGTTTCCGGCGGTCCTGCTGCCCAACTCCGCCAGGCGCAGCGGAATGCCCATCACGTACACCACGCGCTGCACGGCCGATACAGATAATTTGTGGAGAAAGGCGACTGCTCTCTTCATGGGGGGAAACACGATGGGACTAACTCCGAGAAAGTACAGGAGGGCCCCGAGGACGGCAGAGACGGCAAACACCAGGCGGACCTGGCCGTCAACGGTGAACATCAGCGAAAAGGTGACGAGACATGCCACCACGAGCCAGAAGACTAGGTCTCTGAGCACAATGACGATCCACGGTAATCTCCTCGGACCCTCAAGGGCTCTGAGCACGTCATACATGAGCCCACACAAACACCCCACCACCATCATCACCGCACACAGGTACAGCCCCGCACCAGCGGACACGGCGAACGCCCCCTCCCATACCCGATTCATCTCATGGTATGAGTGAGGGCGCAGAAGCGTTCATCAGTGCAGAAGGCGCCGCAGCCAGCCCGGACCATCCCCCCGTCTGCCACCGGAACGCGTTGAGTACTGAAAGCCCGTGACCTTGCCGCAGCAGCGGAACTCACGCGCATCGAGGCTGATCTCTTGCACGTGTAGATCCTCCCCGTGGATGATGAGTGTGCCCAGATCCGTCTGCAGGGATATCTCGAGATCATCGAAGCTATCCACACCCAGAACACCGGTGACGTAAATGTCCCTGCGGTTGGTGACCACCAGCTCGTGGTCCCTCTCGTCGTTGATCCTCAGGGAATCGTCCTCATGAAAGCCATCCCGGCTCGTCATAGCCCATTCCTCCCCACGGGGCAGAGTGCTCGCCCGCTAGTACATGCTATGACGGCCGGGCGCAAATATGACCGTCTACTCCCACAGAACGGATATGGTCACTGCATCGTAGTAATAATCAACAATCTCCTCCGCCGACGCTCCCTGCTCGGCGAGGGCCCTGGCTCCTTCCTGCGACATTCCGACTCCGTGTCCGTATCCTCTTCCCGTGAAGGTGACCGACCCATCCGCATCCACCTCCAATTCCTCGATAAGGGTGGACTGCATTTCCTCGGGGTCGAGGCTCACACGAAAGGATGGACCCGGGACGGAGGTACCGTTAACCTCGAAACGCACCGCGCGACCGGAAGTGCCCCAGTCAGCCACCGAGAATTCGTCAATGGAGTTGAAGCTGTACCCGAGTTCCTGGAGGGCTCCGGTGATCTGATCCTGGCTGAAGGTCGCACTCCACGGCCGCAGATCCGCTCCCTCAGGCTCATCCACGACGGCAATGTAGGGCTTTGGTCCGTCGGTGAACTCCAGTCCCTCTTCGGGAGTACAGGTCTGCCCCCCAGAAGCAGCGTGAAACCACGTCAGCGCCGGCCCCCCATCGTACATCACCACCTCGCCCCGGGTGGCCTGCACCGCGGTCCTGACGCTTTCGTTGATCAGGGATGCATTGTATGCCTGAAAGGATTTCACATCATCCGAGGCGTCGGCCCCGTACCGCTCGTGTTCACCTCCCTCCTGTATTTTTCTCCAGGCGAAGGTCCGCGCCAGGATAGCCTGTGCTCCCAGCGCCTGCACGGGCCAGTCAGGATCCATCTCCGCTGCAACGACACCGGCAATGTACTCCTCGAAGGCCAGCGTCACTTTCTCGTCGTCTTCCGTCAAATACAGGGTTATCAGGGGTTCATCCTCCAGGGGAGGAGCATCACGACCGAAAAGCAAATACGACGCGAAGACCGCCACGACCGCTATCAGGACGACGGTCAGCGCTTCTCGCCTAATCTTCATCTCTTCACCCCCTCGCCCATATTCTGACCCCAGAGCGAGGGAGTAAACCCCGGATCACGGCTCTTCGGGCAGGCGATCCTCCCGCAGCACACGATACATCTCCGCTGCCTGCCTGGCAGGAACGTGGGATCGAATGTCGATGACTTCGACCTCGAGGGTCCGGTTTCCGAAAGTGATCTGGATCTCATCTCCCACGCTGACGGAGCGGCCGGGCTTTGCCGTCATGCCGTTTACCTTGACGCGTCCACCGGTGCAGGCATTCTTGGCAACGGCCCTGCGCTTGATGATCCGCGACACCTTCAGGAACTTATCAAGGCGCATCTGTTGCATTGACCCCTCCTCCAAAAAAAGGAATCAGGAGGTCTCCTGATTCCTTCAGCCATATCTACATGCCCTTCGATGCAGAAGCTACTCTGCGTTCAGGTTACTGTTAACTTCCTCCTTCAGCGTCTTGCTGGGGCGGAAAGCTGGGACGTAGCTGGCGGCTATCGTCATCGCCTCACCCGTGGCAGGGTTGCGGCCCGCGCGCTCCTTGCGGTACCTGACCTCAAAAGACCCAAAGCCCACCAAAGACACCTTATCGTTGCTGCACATGGCCTCCCTTACCGAATCGATGGTGGCCTGCAGCGCCCTGTCGGCATCCTTTTTCGTCAATCCGGATTTCTCCGCTATTGAGTCGACCAGTTCCGACTTGTTCATTCTTGCTGCACCCCCTAGGTATGTTTACCGAAACCTTCCGCCGTATACCCACATTAGCCTCGCGCTTTACCTCCTTCTACACCGTGATTCTCCAATCCTTCATCACATCCTTTATATGCCTGCCAGATTTCCTCCATCTTCTCGAGCCCCATGTCCGCCAGTTCCAATCCCCGATGCCTGGCATGGGTCTCGATGATGGAAAACCTCCGGCGGAACTTGGCGATCGCTGCCAGCAGCTCCGATTCGGCGGACAGAGACAGAAACCGCGCAGCATTTACCACCGAGAACAGGAGATCACCCAGTTCCTCACCGCAGGCTGGATCCTGAGAGTTAACCGAATCGGCAAATTCCCCGGTCTCCTCACGAATCTTCTCCAGGGGACCGCGAATGTCATCCCAGTCAAACCCAACCCTGGAGACGACGCTCTGCACCTTTTCTGCCTGCAGTAGGGCCGGCAGCGTCTCGGGAATGCTGTCCAGCACCGAGGTTTCAGACGACTCGTGGTCTTTTCGCTTTATCTTCTCCCAGTTAGTCTCGACCTCATCTGCGGTCTCGGCACTCAGATCACCGAAAACGTGGGGATGCCTGTGGACCATCTTCTCTTTGAGATGGGTCATGACTT
The DNA here is from genome assembly GCA_003563755.1 of Clostridia bacterium. Next base: position 7,148 of record PWUB01000174.1, on the reverse strand, counting down.
CGGCCGTGAGGAAGCGTCCATCCCCCTCGGCGATGACGGCATTGAGCATGACCTGCAGCAGCACATCCCCGAGCTCCTCCCTCAGCTGGTCACCGTCGCTCCTCGCCAGGACCTCAAGGAGCTCGTGGCATTCTTCCAACAGAAAGGGTCGGAGACTGCGATGGGTCTGCTGTCGATCCCAGGGGCAGCCTCCGGGACCGCGCAGGCGGTGGACCACTCCCGCCAACCCGGCAGCTGCCTGTCCAACCCCCGACAGACGCTCCAGAATCCTCGCATCAGCCTCAATGGGTGGAACCCACAGCAGGCACGCGCCACCGGGAGGCAGCTCCTCCCCGACAGCCTCAAGCCTGATGGGTGTGACATCGGGCTCATGATCAACCCCCTTGTCAACCCCCACCACATACACGCGGTGCGAGGACGGAAACTGTCTCAGGAGCATCTCACCCACACCCCGTACGTCGTCCTCGGACCACAGATGCTCCACCCAAAGGGCTCGTCCCGCGACCACGACCCCGTCGAGGGAAGCCGGGCCGGCAACAAGGGGTCTGGCATCGACGGCTAAGTCACCACCCTGCTGCAGACGGCGCTGCATCCTCCATCCCAGGGACATGCCCTGGATCACCCTCACCCTGAATCCCTCCTGGGCAGCCCGCCTCTTGAGAGCTGCGGCCAGCCCATCGCCCGGCACGGGGGCTCCAGGCGCGCAGTATACTGAGGATTCGACATCGACACCCTCCCGGGTGGTATCATCCACCACGGTGACCGCCGCGGACCATCCTCCCGCCCGGAGCATTTTGGCCACGGCGTCGGAGGGTACCAGCACCTGCCGGCCTCCCCGCAGGATACTGTATTCGGCCTGGGGCAGGTCCCCCCAGGGGGAAAAACCGAGTACGACGAACTCCTCTTCAGCCATCATAATCCTCCTTAGCGTCTCAGAAGCCCCAGGCCGCTGAGCCTGTCAGCCAGCTTCTCGCCCACCCGGGGAATCATATGCAGATCAGCGGCCTGAAGACCGCCGAGAATCAGTATGATAACTCCGTAGATCAGCACTCCGAACAGTATTGATGCCAGGACCCCGATCGAGAAGCCAACACGCGCCTGCAGGACGCCGAGGCTGACCCTGACCAGTCCGCCCATCACCGCGGCAGCGGCCGCAGGCCGCCAGAGAAACGAGGTGATGCTGAACCGACCGATGCGATTCATCAGGGACAATAGGTTCATGGCTGAGGCCAGCAAGAAACCTACCACCGATGCCAGCCCGGCTCCGGCGGCACCGAGGATGGGCACGGCTGTGAGCAGCCATGTGAGTACGAGCTTGACCACCGCTCCCACCATGAGGTTCCGCATGGGTAGGATCGGATAGCCCAGGCCCTGAAGGGCCGCCGACGTCACCTGCTGCAGGGTCAGAAAGACCGCCACTCCTGAAACCGCGGCCAGCACGGGTCCGGCCTCCGGAGCTGCCCAGAACAGGGCGGGAATTTCCCTTGCGAACACGAAGAGACCCACCGCCGAGGGGATACCTATCATGGCAGAAAGCCGCAGCGATGCCACCACCTTGCTCCTGATGTCATCGTGGTCCCCGCGGGCCAGGGACGACGATATCGACGGTACCAGGCTGATGGCCATGGCGGTGGTAAAAATGGCGGGCACGTTGACCAGCGGCATACTGTATGATTCGAGGTACCCGTATTCCGTGGTGGCACGCACGACGGAATAGCCGGTCGCTATCAGGCGGGATGGTACCACCGCCGCATCGACGAACCTCATGAGAGGCATTATGATCCCGCTGATCGAAATGGGTACCGCAAATATCAGAATCTCCCGAATCATCGCTCCGGTGGCAGCCGCCGACACCGGAGTTCCCTGGTCGGCACCCGGCCACAGCTGCCGCCGGTGGCGGAGGTAGACGATGAAAAGATAGACGACTCCAACTATTGCCCCCACCGTCGCCCCGAAGGTGGCCCCCGCCGCAGCGTATTGCAGCCCGAAGGGAACGAGCAGGCTCACCAACACGAACATGGTCAGTACCCGGAAGATCTGCTCTATAATCTGTGATGCCGCATGGGGGGTCATGGTCTGAAGGCCCTGGAACAGCCCTCTGAAGGCGGACATCAGCGACACGAAGAATACCGCCGGTGCCAGTGCAACCATGCTGTAGTATGCGTCGGGGTTTCTCCAGATGTTCTCGGCGAGATACGGACTCAGATAATACAGTCCCACGGAAACGATGGCTCCCATGGCCGCCAGCAAGAACAGGGCTATGAAGAAGACCTGGCGCACCTGGCGACCTGAACCCCGGGCGCTGGCCTCCGAGACCAGCTTGGAGATCGCAAGGGGAATACCCATCGTGGACAGGACAAGGGCGATGGAGTAGATGGAGTACGGCATGCCGAAGAGGGCCATACCGTAGGCCCCCTCGTCACCGCCGCCCATGAGCCAGGGAAGGACAAAACGGTAGACCGCCCCCAGCAAGCGGCTGACGAGGCTGCCGATGAGCAGTATGAATGCGCCTCGCAGGAAGCTGTCTCTTCGCATTCTACTCTCCGATCACCGCCTGCATTGAGCAATGGCAAAAACCCAACGGGGACGGTGTACTCAGGTCAACCCATATCGTGCCCGTCAAGCCGACTGATGATGCTCACTGCACCCACATAGCAGCCAGGGTGGCTGCTGCCGTCTCGCACGCGCCCTCGGCTTCGGCATCCAGGGATCCGGCGCCGTCGGTGACCGCCACGGCGAACACACCGACCACTTCATCGTCCTTGCGCACAGAGACAGCATAGTACGGGCACAGGCCGTCGCGGCGTGCACCCGTCAGAGATTCGTGCTCCGCCCCGGATGATCTGACCGCTTCTCCCGACTCCAACACGTGTGCAAGAGCCCCTCGGACGGGATCTCCCGGTGCCGGTGACTCAACGCCACCGGCAGCAATGATGCCCTCGGTGCCCGCCACGATCACACCCAGGCCCGTCACCTGCCGCACCGATTCCGCCAGGTGTCGGGATAGCTCCTCCAGGCCCGAGGATCCGGAGTGCTTTCTGAGTATGATCTGCCCATCGGGCCGGGTGTAGATTTCGAGAGGCTGGCCGTCCCTGATGTTCAGGTTCTTACGAATTTCCTTCGGTATGACCACCCTACCCAGATCGTCGATGGTTCTGACTATGCCCATTGCTTTCATTGAAATCCCTCCCGGGTTGAGAGTGATTGCGATGAGTTGATCCACACAACGTCTTTCAGCCAGATCATACCATATAGCCCGGGGGCTTTCTACCGGGACGGCCTCAGTCGGATGCCGCCGATGCCTCGCGCAGCATCTTCTCAACCCGTACGAGCAGTGCTGCCCCCGAGGGAGAGTCCGACCGCGGCACCAGGTCCACGCGGATCTTGCTTCCGGACCGAATCCGCGAAACCGTGCACCGGAAATGCCCCGCCGAAGACACCTCCTGCCAGTCGACTTCATCTCCGTGATCAGGCAGCAGCTCCATGAGCACTCCCCTGCCCTGCTGAGATACGCTGAGGACACCCCGACGGGCTCCCAGGACTGACACCATCGCAAGACGTACCAGGTTCACCGCCGAATCCGGCGGATCACCGTACCGATCTATCATCTCATCGAGCACATCCCGCGCCTCCGACAGGCTCCGGATGCCGTTTATCCGCCTGTACAGGGCCACCCGCTGAGAACTGCTGGGCACGTAATCCTCTGCCAGGTAGGCATCCACGTTCAACTCCACCGCAGGCCTCTGCATCGGGGGCTCGTGTTCACCGCGGAGCTGGGCGATCTCCTCTTTCAGCATGCGGGTGTAAAGGTCGAAACCGACGGCCAACATGAATCCATGCTGTTCAGCGCCCAGGACGTTGCCCGCTCCCCTGAGCTCCAGGTCGCGCTTGGCCAGCCGGAATCCCGCCCCCAGCTCGGTGAACTCGCGCAGGGCTGACAGCCGCTCCGAGGCCAGTGATGCCAGGACCTCGGCCGACCGGTACGTCAGGTAGCAGTAGGCCAGGCGGTCCGAACGGCCCACGCGGCCCCGCAGCTGGTACAGCTGGGCGAGGCCCAGTCGATCAGCATCCTCAACCACCAGGGTATTGGCGTTGGGGATATCCAGACCCGACTCGATTATCGTGGTGCACACCAGTACATCGTAGTGACCCGCCACGAACTGATCCATCACCGACTCCAGCACCTGCTCGGACATCTGCCCGTGGGCCACGGCAACCCGGGCCTGGGGAACCAGCTGTTCAACTCGTCGCCGGGCTCGTTCTATGCTATGCACGCGGTTATGCACGTAAAACACCTGTCCGTCCCGGTCGAGCTCCCTCCGGATGGCGTCAGCGATGACGGGGTGTTCGTATTGCATGACATAGGTGGTCACCGGAAGCCTATCCTCCGGCGGGGTCTCGATGACTCCCATGTCCCTGATCCCCGACAGGGCCATGTGCAGGGTGCGGGGTATCGGAGTGGCGGTCAGGGTGAGAACGTCCACCGTCTGCTTCAGCTGCTTGAGGTGCTCCTTGTCAGCAACTCCGAACCGGTGCTCCTCGTCCACGATGACAAGCCCCAAGTCGCGGAACTGCACGTCTCCCTGCAGCAGTCGGTGGGTGCCGATGACCAGATCCACCTGCCCCTTGCGGAGTCGGGTGATGGTGCGCTCCTGCTCACCCTGCGAGCGGAAGCGGCTGAGCATATCCACGTTGCACGGCCAACCGGCCAGTCGGTCTCTGGCCGTCTGGTAGTGTTGATGTGCGAGGATGGTGGTGGGCACCAGGAGGGCAACCTGTTTGCCATCCAAGATGGCCTTGAACGCCGCTCTCAGGGCCACCTCGGTCTTTCCGTATCCGACATCACCGCACAGGAGGTAGTCCATGGGGTGAGACCTCTCCATGGCTTCCTTGATGCGCTGGGTGGTCTCACCCTGGTCCCTCGTGTCCTCGTAGGCGAAGGCGTCCTCGAACTCCCGCTGCCAGGGGGTGTCAGCGCTGAACGGGTGGCCCTTGACGGCCTGGCGGGCAGAATACAGGCGGAGAAGCTCCTCCGCCATATCTCTCAGGGATTCGCGGACTCTCTTCTTGACACGCTTCCATTCACCGCTGCCCAGGAGGTAAATGCGCGGGGGTTTTCCTTCCTGTCCCACGTACTTCTGGACCAGCTCTATGGAGTCCACGGGTACGTAGAGGCGGTCGCCCTCGGCGTACGAGATCACCAGGTAGTCGCGCTCGGAGCCCTGCACTTCCTTGGAGGACAGCCCCAGGTAGCGGCCGATTCCGTGATGCCTGTGCACCACGTAGTCTCCCTCGACCAGGTCCTCGTAGCTGGTCACGTCGCGCCGGTGCTTCCTGGGCACCTGGTAGCGTACGGGGCGTGCACCGCCGAATATGTCCGCCTCGGTGATGACGGTGAGATTCAGGGTATACACTTCGAATCCGCAGGACAGCCTTGTGTGCGCGGTGATAAACCGGTCTTCGGGGCCGAATCCCCTCTCCGACAGGGATCCTCTCAGGCGCCCTGCACGCCCCGCGGAAGCCGCCGCCACCAGCACACGACGGCCGTCAGCAGACCAGCGTTGGACATCCGAAAGGAACAGTTCCCACTGCCCGTGGTAAGTATCCGACGGCCTGCTTCCGATCCTGGTCACGCTGTGTGGGTCCTCTCCTGGCAGCGAGGAGAGGAGATTGCTCATGTAATAACGGGGAAACCTCTCCGGCAGCGACCCCGGGTGGGGTGGGGGCGTGACCATATCCAGCTGGCCCGGCAGCACCGCGGCGGAGTCCACCAGGCGCCCCAGCCGTCGTTCGATCTTGTCGGTGCGCTGCTCCACCGCCTCTCTCACCGCCACGGGATCACAGACCACCACGGCAGCGCGGTCGGGCAGATAGTCGAAGATGGTGTCCAGTCTGGAGGCAAAGTACGGCATGAACAGATCGAAGTTAGGATACTGTGAACCCTCCACGAGCCTGGCCGCCTGCTCCCGTATGCGCTCACCGAGCTCCTCAGCGGCGAGCCTGCCGCCCGCGGCCTTCAGCGCACCAAGATGCCTGTCAGCCTCGTCCTGCAGGGAACGTACCGCCTCCGCTGAATCCAGGTCTCCGGCGGCGGGAAACGTCTCAGCGGCGGGTCCTATCCGTGCCTCGTCGACATTTTCCCCCGATCTCTGGGTCTGTGGATCGAAGGCGCGGATGGAATCTATCACGTCGCCGAAGAACTCGATCCTGACCGGCAGCTCCGCCAGGGGAGAGAAGGCGTCAACGATCCCCCCTCGCACCGCGTACTCGCCGGGCTCCTCCACCAGGTCCTGCCGACGGTAGCCTATATCCGCCAGACGGTGAACGATACGGTCCCTATCCGTCTGTTCACCTCGCCTGACACTGAAGAAGGCGCTCCCCATGGACTCCTTCGGGGGCAGCAGGCGCTCGGCAGCCTCGATCGAGGCGGTGATGATGATGGGATCACCGTTAACCAGCCTCCCGAGGACGCGGAGGCGCTCGGAGAGGGAATCGCTGTCTCGGACCACCTCCGGATGGGGCAGTATCTCCGACGGGGGGAGATACTCGGCTTCATCTTCCCCCAGCCAGGAGCGCACGTCGCCGGCGATTCGCTGCGCCTCGGGACAGCTGGCACAGAGGACTAGGATGCAGCCGGCGTAGTCACGACCCATTGCAGCGAGCAGGAAAGCCTCCACACCCCGGGTCAGCCCGTATACCATATGGGCCCCAGGTTTCTTCCGAAGGCCATCACTCAGGGTTCGATACTCTGCGACATCGTCCCAGAGGTCAAGAAGGAATCGGGTTGGATCATCGTCGCTCTTTCGGGCTGTTACCACGGCCCGCCCCCCATTCCAGCAGCTGCAGGGCTCGGGCACATGCCGGAGCCCCTGATGGATATGATTACAGGTACTTCACTCGGGGCACTGCTCCCTGAGGTCGCACCCGTTGTACAGGTTCATTGCTTCCTCGAGACCGCAGGTCACGCTGGTGCGCACCGCCTTCACCGCGACCTCAACAACCTCTCGAACAACCATGACTTCCTCCTGCATGAAGGAAGAAAGAACGTAGTTCTCTGAAGGAGTTCCCTCGGGCGGTCGGCCGATCCCCACCCTGAGTCGGGCGAAGTCGGTACTGTTCAGCTCGGAGGCAACTGACCGGACCCCCTT
>PWUB01000361.1 GCA_003563755.1 Clostridia bacterium | reverse complement strand
TTCGGGGTGGGAGGCGCTGGCCAGGTAGGCGAAGGCCTCGCCCATGACGATGGGGTCGGCCCACTTCCTCACCCTCTCCTCCGGCAGGGTGGACAGCTCCTCAAGGGTCACCGAGGTGGGCTTGGTACGGATCCCCGGCGACGACATGGTCACGATGATCCCCCTCGAGACGGCCTCGAGGGCCAGGGACCTGCTGAGACCCTCCAGGGCAAACTTGGTGGCGCAATACGCGGTCTCATTGACAAACCCCCTGACACCGGCTGCTGAAGATACATTGTGAATGCTGCCGGATCCCCGACTCAGCATCTGAGGATACACCCACCGAATCGCATGATAGGCCGCATGGATGTTCACGGCGAAGGCCCGCTGCCATATCTCCGGGGTGGTCTCCTCGAAGGGCACCAGGTCCAGGACCGCCGCGTTGTTGACCAGCGAGGTAATGGGTCCCAGTTCTCCTTCGGTTGTGTTGAGGGCCTCCGTCAGCGCGGCGCTGTCGGTGAGATCCACGGGCAGGACCAGCGCCCCGGCTCCCTCGGCCTGCACCATCCTCCGGGTCTGTTCCAATTCAGATACCGTGCGAGCCACCAGGGCCACGTCGGCACCATACCGACCGAGCATCACCGCGCCACCCCGACCGAGGCCGCGTCCCGCACCCGTTACGAAGGCCACCTGTCCCCGCAGGGGCTTGCATTTCATACCAGATCCATCCTCTCTTTGGTGTGTGATGGACCGCTTTCCGGCGGAACTTGGGTATCTCCATCCGACCCCCCGGTCACGACGGCCGGGTCAACCATCGGCCCGGGACTGTCAGCGTGACTGTCCCGCGGCAGCTATCGGAATGAGGGTGACACTCACGAGACCTCCATCAACAGCTGCGGACTCTAACCTCGCCAACCTGATCGACGGGAAGATCCAGGTTCCTGCTCTCAACATCGCATACGCAAGGGTCGTCCTGATCGGCCAAATGCCCCCGATGCGGAGGGTACTGGCATATGTGGCGGCCCCCATCTGCCACTCCAGATTTGATCATCCGGAGTGGCTGTACCGGGCCGCATCCCTGCTCTCACTCGCAGGCCGAGCTCTTGCCGGTCATCTTCGTGGCCGCGGGCCCCCGACTGCGATCCTCAAAACAGCCATGCGCACGCGGGAGGATCCTCCGCGCCGCCTTCACGGAAGCCCCGCACCGACACCGGGGTGGTGTCACCGTGGGTAATGGGAGCACCTGTGATGATTTCGGGCTGCCGGAACAATGGCTCATGAAGTGCCGGCGCAGCGATCTGGCGATCATCTCCGGCGTCCCGTCTCACTAACCTTCCCGCCGTCGACGCGGATTGCACGACCCCCCACCTTTCCAGGAAAGGGCTGAGGGGGCCGGTGTTTCACCCCGCCCCCAACCGATCGGTCACTCATTGCTCGTAAAGGGCGCTGCGCTCTGCCAATGCTGCAATGCAGCCCGGCGTGGGATGCTGGGGTTCATAGGTGTTGAATATGACCCCCATGTCCGCCAGGTGTCTGTTGGCCCAACCGAACAGGTGATGCCACACCTGCGTGAAGACCTCGGCATATGCGACCCCGTGCCGGAGGGGCGTACATTCTGCCAGGGCGTCCATCATCGGCCTGTAATGCTGTTGACACCAGGCTGCTATCTGTGGAGTCACCGTCTCCTTCAGCTCCCGGAGCATGGGCCTGTCCTCTGCAGTGAAGTAGGGAATCGCCAGCCCATCCTCCCCTATGTATCCCAGCCATGTCAGCCACCTGACCAGCGAATCCACGGACGCCCCGCACCGCAGCTCCTCAGGCAGCCCTGCGCCAGCGACACCGCGCAGCACCCGCGCCAGATCGCCGCCCAGGCTTTCTCTGAATGCATGCAGTATCTCTCGGGTTTCATCCGAGTCCACGAATCCGCTGACCTGGTACAGCTGTCTCAGGACGTCAGGCAGGACCCGTCTCGGGAGACTGAAATGGTCTCCGAAGGACGTGAAGAGCAGATCCTCATACAGGTCTGTATGTCCGCCCCAGTACAGGCCCTTCAATTCCAGGTCGGCGGCCCTTTCCAGCGCCCACACGGTAAAGCTGCCACCGTGCTGCTCCCTGGCCGATCGAACATAACCCAGCTCGTTCAGGAGTCTGAGGCCTTCATTGTCCAGCACAAAACAGCCCACCGTGATAAAGGCCAGTTTCTCGACTGACACCTGAGAACGGCTGTAGTCGGAGAGGACGCGACGAATCCCCGGTTCCCTCTGTGCGACGGCATCTGCCAGGACCCTGCCATATTTCTGGCTGATCAGCCACACCATCCTGTGATCCTCAGCGGTGAGAAGGGTGAAGTTGATCCAAACTTTCCCGTCCTCGTCCCGCAACAGACCGTTGTGAAAGAGGTTGCCCAGGTCGCCATCGGGGCCCCCATAGTTGTCATACAGCCGCCTCCTGGCAAAAGGGCCGTTGTGTGCGACATCCAGCAGCAGTTCCTGTATGAGCGGGTCGCGCAGGATCAGATGCGGGTTATCCTCATCCCGAACGCCTGGGTTCAGGCTGCCGCAGATGCCGTGCTGCAGTCTGCTCATTTGCCCCTCCCTCCCGTCGATCAGTCTGTAGTGACCGGGTCCGGGCTCACAGTGTGCAGCGGCGTGAAATGTCCCGGCAACGCACCCCACAGTCCCCTGTCCCTCCTGATAGGCATCAAACAGCAGTCCCGGCTCAGCCTGTTACGGGGGAGGCTTGCCGCGTCTCGACATGATCGCCCCGCACAAACCCGCCGGCACCTGCCTGATGTGTGTCCGGTCATTCACCCATCGCTGTCAGCCACCTCAGATACTCGCTGAGGCCCTCCTCAATGGAGGTCTTCGCTTGAAATCCGGTCGAGTTCAACCGGGATGGATCCATGGGTTGATCGCCGCTGGTGCCGGTCATTTGAAGGTCGGAGGAGTCGTCCTCGACGAGC
>PWUB01000142.1 GCA_003563755.1 Clostridia bacterium | reverse complement strand
CGGAGTACCGCGCTGGTCAGGGTGCGGTGGACGCCGATCAGGCCCCCGACCCCGTTGAGTGTGAAGCCGAACCCGAGCTGGATCGGAGGGAACTCGGCGCAGATGATGACAAGAAGCGAGAACCCCTCGGATCCATCCGGCAGGCGGGTAGTGAGTATCCCGACGGCGGTCAGAACGAGGCTCTCGTGGAAGGCGAGCTGCAGAATCCCAGCGTAACGCCCCTCGTCGGGGTCAAAGCGCAGGTATCCGCCGCCCACGACGGAGCTCGCGTCTATGAGGATTGCCGCGCCTTTCGGCGGCACCAGGTCGAATTCGAAGTCGATGAGGCCGAGGTTGCCGCTTCGATCCGCCGGAAATCCCACTGCCGCTGCAAAGCCGATTTCCTCAACGGTGACGGCCACGGGCCCGAGCTCGGCGCTGATGTCACTGCTGGCCAGGAGCCTCATCCCTCCCGCTGCCCCGGGCGCGAGCTGCAGGGTGATGCGGCTGATTCTCACCGGCCCGATCTCAACATGCTCCGGCAGAGTCACGGAAAGGCCCGAACTCCCCTCGAAGTGGAGTCCGTGGATCGATGACCAGCCGATGGTGAAGGAGAAGCCCACCGGGGCATCCGCCGCGGGGAGAAGGCTGCGCAGAAACCCGTCGCCTTCATCCAGAGCCAGAACCAGGCGGGCATCCTGCAGCACCAGGCCGATGAGAAACTCCGCCTGGCTCTCGGAGAAGCCGAACCTGGCTCTCAATCCGAGCGTGTCAACCTCCAGCCGGGAGCCCTCCGCGCTCCCCACGACCTGCGCCGGCGACCCGGCGGCCGTCTCCCTTTCAATGGCGGCCTCGACATTGATCTCGACGGGTAGACCGGCGCCGTCACCGGGCGTGATAGGGATGATGCCGCTCGGTCTCACCAGGATGCCGTATGCGCTCGGGATGCCCGCCGAAGCGTTCACGCGGAAGATCCACCCGTCGTGCAGGGGAATGATCTCGGAGGTATCTCCCGCTCCGAAGGGAACGATGGCAATGCCGCATTCAACGTCGCCTGTGAGCGGAACGAGGGAGATCCCTGCCAGGGCTGAAACGCGCTCTCCCGGCAGGGTCAGGACGGGGATGCGCAGCTGGTGGTCGGGGTGGTCGCGGCCGGGATCTGTCCCGACCAGAGCAGCCATGTCTGGTGGCAGGGGCAGGAAAAGGGCCGGGGCGCCCGCGTGCCACAGGAGCCTCTGCAAATGCGTCAGCAGCGGATATATGATGAAATCCGCCCCTCCCCAGTTGTAGATGGACCTGATCAGCTCCGCGGGATCCTCCATGAACTCGGTGAATCTCGCGACGTTCAGTGTGCTGCCCTCCGCCGCTTCCGGATCCGGCTGGGAGATGACGCCCACCGCCGCGAGAAAGCCCTGCCACGCCGGACGGTAGTTTTCAAGATACTCGGTGATGAGAAACTCCAACATCCGCCTGGCAAGATCGTCGACGTCGAAACCCTCGAAGCCCCTGAGCCTCTGTTCCACTTCGTCCAGGTCCCTGACCGCTGTGAGAATGCTCCGGATGCTGGAGGCCAACGACTGGAGATCCTCGCCCGCGGGGAATTCGCCGTCCACCACGAGGGGCCGCAGGATGCTGTATGCGCCCTGGATGTCCTCCGCGATGCTCGTCATCCACTGAACGGATTCTACGAGATCCGGATCGGTCCCGGGATGCGCGCCGGCAGACATGGCGTCGATGTCCAGGCCCGCATGCCTGACCAGGTCAATCAGACCGGCCGGTTGTTCCTTCTCGGCAGCGTTCGCCAGTGGCTCCAGGATCCGGATGACCTCGCGCAGCAGCACCTGCCTCGTATCTCCGTTGGTCATGGAACCCCTCCTTTCAACCGCGGTGCTCGTCCACCGATACCCTGCGCGGTACCGCGCATTCGTTACTGGTTGAAATCGACCTGGGCGCGCTGGCGCAGCACGAAGGGCCACTCATCCATGTCATCCGGATGCAGTGCCAGGCGATAGAATACCAGTACCGGGCGCAGGGGCCGCCTGACGTCTGTTGAGTCCACCAGGTCTGGACCATGGACATTCCGTCGCGCTATCCGAAATATCCTCTCCTGTTTATCGGGATCTCCCCTGTCCCTGATGAGCCATCGCACACCGGGTCGCTCCACCTTCAGGGTCGCAGCCGTCAACGGGCAGTCCAGCAACTCAAACAGGTCCTCGACGCCGTCACTGACATCAGGCCCGGCGTCGAGTTCACTCAGGATGTCGTCAGGGGATATGCCGTCGATCTTGCTGAGGTCCAACCGGCACAGCTCCTCCGGTTCCTCCATGAGCAGGATTTCCACCTCGATCCAGCCGTTGAATTCACGCGGCAGGCCGTAGTTGGCGCGGTTCTCGTCGTCATCGAGGTAAATCTCGAGCGCCTTTGCCCTCTGTGGATGGATGGCCCGCAGGGGATCATCTTCCGCTGCCCAGCCCACGGCGCGAAACCACACTGTCCGCACGGTATCAGGCCCGTCCGGTGGGTCGCCCAGGTGGGTGCGGCTCTCCGCCCAGTAAAGGTCATCGGCCTCTGCTTTATCCATGGGAATCAGACAGCTCCTCCACAGGGGCGCGTCGAGATCAGAGTACGCCCTGTTCTCATATGCCTTGATCCTGATCCACGACGCGCGAGTCGCCTGGTGGGCCCGAAGTTGAATCCTGGCGCACTTTCGCCCCGCAACTGGAGACGACCAGGCGACACTGATCCCGTCCTCGGGGAGTATGGGGTCGTGCAGCGTGAGATACTCGGAGATCTGGCGGGCGAGATGTCGCGTCTCCGGCTCGTTCGACGAGGCCATGGATGAACGTATCCAGCCGAACGTCACCCTCGAAAGATCTGTCAGCTGTGCAGAGGGGGCTGGCCAATTCCTGCCGAAGTAGTTGTGCTCGAACCACGCGAAGGGGTCGCTCCTCCGCCGTCTCTCCGCCT
>PWUB01000099.1 GCA_003563755.1 Clostridia bacterium | reverse complement strand
TCGGTGTGATGTCTCCGTACCAGGTGAACGCGGAGTTGTGGTCTCACGTCGACGAGGGAGCGATCTTCATGCACTGTTTGCCGGCCCATCGTGGTGAGGAAGTGACGGACGAGGTATTGGACGGTCCCCAGTCGGTGGTGTTTGACCAGGCGGAGAATCGTCTTCATGTTCAGAAGGCGATAATGGCGTTGTTGATGTGAGGGGTGTTCCCGAGAAGATGGTTCGTCGCGTCTTGATAATGGGTGCTGCGGGTAGAGATTTTCATGATTTCAACGTGGTGTTTCGATCGGATCCATCCTACGAGGTGCTGGGTTTCACGGCGACACAGATTCCGGACATAGAGGGTCGAGCCTATCCTGAGGAGTTGGCGGGTGAGAGATATCCGGAGGGTATCCCGATTCATTCCGAGGAGCGCCTGGAGGAACTGATCGAGGAGTTGTCGATAGACGAGGTGGTCTTTTCCTACAGTGACGTATCCCACGAGTACGTCATGGGTCGAGCATCGCGGGTGTTGGCCTCGGGTGCTGATTTTCGCTTGATAGGTCCAAAGCTGATGCAGTTGGAGTCGTCCAAGCCGGTGGTGGCGGTGACGGCGGTTCGCACGGGTGCGGGCAAGAGCCAGACGACGAGGCGGGTATCGGATGTACTGCAGGGCATGGGCCTGGACGTGGTGGTGGTGAGGCATCCCATGCCTTACGGGGACCTGTCGGCCCAGGGGGTGCAGCGTTTTGCGAGTTACGAAGACCTGGATCTTCACCGCTGCACGATAGAGGAGCGCGAGGAGTACGAGCCGCACCTGGACCGCGGAGTGGTGGTGTATGCGGGGGTGGACTACGAAGCGATCCTGTCGGAGGCGGAGTCGGAGGCTGACGTGATTCTGTGGGATGGGGGCAATAACGACCTGTCCTTTTACCGTCCCGACGTTCAGATAACCCTGGTGGATCCCCATCGTGCGGGTCACGAGAGGCTTTATCATCCTGGTGAGGCCAACCTGAGAAGTGCGGACGTGGTGTTGATAAACAAGGTGGACACGGCGTCAGGGGAGTCGGTGGACCTTGTGCGTTCGAGCGCCAGGGAGTTGAACCCGGCGGCAGTGGTGGTGGAGGCTGCGTCACCGCTGATCGTGGAGCGTTCCGAGGAGATCAGGGGCAGGCGGGTGCTGGTGGTTGAGGATGGTCCGACCCTGACCCACGGCGGCATGAGTTACGGTGCGGGCGTGGTGGCGGCCAGAAAGTACGGAGCGGGGGAGTTGATCGATCCCCGTCCCTACGCGGTGGGGACGATGGCGGAGACTTTCCGCAGTTATCCCGAGATAGGCCCGTTGGTCCCGGCCATGGGCTACAGTCGCAGGCAGATAAAGGATCTCGAGGATACCATCAATGCCTCGGGGGCGGAGCTGGTGATCATCGCCACTCCCATCGACCTGAGACGATTGGTGGATATCGAGATCCCCGCCCTGCGGGTGAGATACGAACTGCAGGAGATAGGAACTCCCACCCTCGAGGATGTGCTCAGGAAGCATTTCGCCTGAAATCACCGGGAAGGGAGTGCTCGAGGTGACAAAGACGGTGGTAGTTGCCCTGGGCGGTAACGCGATACTGCGTCCGTCCCAGGAGGGCCGCATCGACGAACAGCTGGCCAATGTTAAGGATACCATGCAGCAGGTTGCCGACCTCATAGCGCTGGGTTATCGAGTCATCATCACCCACGGAAACGGTCCCCAGGTGGGGGCCATACTCCTGCAGAATGATGCAGGGAGGAATCAGGTACCTGCCATGCCCCTGGATGTCTGCGGCGCGATGAGTCAGGGGATGCTCGGTTACGTGATACAGGGCAGGCTGGAAGCTGCCCTCCGGGCCCGGGGCATCGACCTGCCCGTTGCCACCGTGATCACCCAGACGAGGGTTGACCCCAAGGATCCTGCCTTCGACGATCCCACCAAACCCATAGGACCCTTCTATTCAGAGGAAGAGGCCCAGTCTCGCATGGCCGGGGGCAAAGAGACATGGATCGATGATGCGGGTAGGGGTTGGAGGAGGGTGGTTGCATCACCTGACCCCGAGCAGATCGTGGAGAGCGAGGCCATCAGGAGCCTCATCGACAGCGGGACCGTGGTAATATGCGTTGGGGGAGGCGGGATCCCTGTGGTCGAAGATGGCGATGATGGCGATGATGGCTACCGGGGCGTCGAGGCCGTCATCGACAAGGACCTGGCATCGGAGAGGCTGGCAGTCGAATTACAGGCCGACATCCTCCTGATTTTGACCGATGTGCCATGCGTCATGCTTGATTACGGAACCGACATGCCGAGACCCCTCAGGAAGCTGCCCCCAGCAGAGGCCAGGCAGTATCTCGATGACGGCCAGTTCGGTGTCGGCAGCATGGCTCCTAAAGTCGAGGCATGTATTCGGTTCGTGGAGGCAGGAGGCGAAGAGGCGATCATCACCTCCCTGACTTGCCCGGTGGCGGGGATCAGGGGGGATATCGGTACACGCATAGTGCGGTGAGGACTCCTACCGTCACCGTGTGCCCAGGATGATGAGGAACACGCCGGCGAGCACCAGCAGGATCCTCCCCGCGCTCAGCTCGTCGGCCAGGGAATACAGGCCGGTGGCGGTGACCCCGATGAGAATCACCGGACCCACGAGGCCCAAGACTGCGTTGATGCCCAGAGCGATGCGAATGTCGTTGTAGTAGAACATGGTCAGGGCAGCGGCAGCCTCTATCAGAGATGACAGGATCCGCAGCCCGGCCATGCCACCGACGGTGCGGTTGAAAGCCATCAGGGCCATAGCTCCTTTCAACAGTATCCGTTTCACCCCTATGCCCAGCCCCTGTCGTGCAGTACTGAACGGTGATCACCCGGCCGTATATATAGGCAGGGGAGAGACGGGCTCTTGCTTCAGGACAATGTGCTTCTCATCATTCTTGTTGTGCTGGGCCTCATCGCCGGTAACCAGCTGGTCGGAGCCGCCGCCGGTTTTCTTCTGCTTTTGAACATTCTCGGAATGCAGCCCACCATAGATTATCTCGCAGACCGTGCGATAGATCTCGGGCTCATCCTGCTCCTGGTTGCCATCCTTGCCCCAATAGCCAGGGATTCCCCGGGCTGGTCCGAACTGCGCAGCCAGTTGGGCAGCACAACAGCCCTGGCGGCGGTACTGGGGGGAATGCTGGCCACCAGGCTGCAGGGCGGTGGGCTCATGCTTCTCCAGGAGCAACCAGGCATAATAATGGGTCTTCTGGTGGGCACGGTGCTCGGAGTGATCCTTCTCGATGGAATACCCGTGGGTCCCCTAACCGGTGCCGGAATCACCGTCCTGATCCTCTGGATCACTGCGATGTGCCGCTAGGCTGCAGTATTTCCTCGGGAACCATTCGCCTCGGATCAATGAACGCCGCCGAGAGGAGGGCGGTGACGACGGCGACAGACGCAGCCAGGGCTAGCACCAGCGGGCGTCCGCCCGGTGCCAAAAGCCCGAAGGCCGGTGGACCGAAGGCGACTCCCACGAACCGCACCGTGCCGTAAAAGGCGGTGGTGAGTCCCCTGGTTTCGTGGGGCGATGAGCTGGTTATCAGGGTGTTAAGGGCCGGCAGGGTAGCACCGGTTGCCACTCCCATCCAGAACATGGCGACCAGTGAAGCACCTGGCGACAGCAGCACTGCCGCTGTGACCAGGGACACCGCGAACAGGCCGCACCCGGCGGCGACGATGGGCTTGAGCAGCCGGCTCATCTGGTTCTGTAGTACCGTGCCTGATACATAGGAGGTGATGGCCATGGCCAGCACCGGTATGGCTATCAGCAGACCCCGTCGCAGCACTCCTATGTGGTAGTGGGTCTCCATGACATCAGCAGCGTAGCTCAATACTCCGAAGAGAAGCATGAGCACGGTGAACCCCGCCAGCAGAGCCACCAGGAAGGAAACGGTCTTGGTGCGGAGGATGTCCTTCAGGGTGCCCAGATACTCGCCCACCGAGTCACTAGCGTCCTCAGCTGGAGCCTCCCGCGCCAACCACCACACCCCCAGGGCTATGGGGATCGCCAGCAGTCCGTAGACGAAGAAGGGAGCAAACCATATCAGGACGGCTGCACCCGCCCCGGCCACGGGGCTCACCACCTTGCCTATGCCGTTCCATGCTTCGAGAAGACCCAGGGCCCGCGACCGTTCCTGGCTCACGAACAGGTCGGAAACGAGAACCATGGCTATCTGATACGTGCCACCGGCACCCGCTCCCTGCAAGATACGGGCTCCAAGGATGAAGGGAAAAGACCGCTCCAGCAGCATGGCTGCCAACCCTGCCAGGATACCCCCCAGCCCATAGATGAGAAGTGCCGGTACCATCACGACCTTGCGCCCGAAGCGGTCAGCGAGGTATCCGGCGAAGAGTATGACGACGCTGGCCGGAGCCGAGAAGGCGGTGATGAGAAGCCCGGCCTGGAACAGAGAGATGTCAAGTGCCTCGCGGATCTGCGGTAGAACGGGAATGATCATGGAATTCCCCAGCACCATGATGAAGGGAACAGAGCATAGAGTCCATAACGTGCGTGTGCGATGCCTGTCTGCCCCGTTGTCCAATGGTATCGCCCTCGTTTCTGGGTGGTATTGTATCCATCTTCGAGGGCTGGATGCATGCCGTCACGACACCTGCACTCATATGTTGATATGGGGATGGGTAGACAAGAGAGTTCTTTGGGGGGAATTCAAATGCGACGACAAGCCGTCCGCGATGGTGACGGTCGGGCCTGGCGCGATGTGGTGAGGATGCCCTTTGAGGATCGCCTGGGCAAGCCGAGATCGCGGGGGTTGACCATGGTTATCGACAAAGGAATGGGAGTTTCCGCCGCTGGTGAGTTTCTTGATATGGCAAGTCAGTACGTGGACATCGTCAAACTGTCCTTCGGTACGTCGGCCCTGTATCCCGAGGACATCCTCATGCGCAAGACGGAGATGCTCAAGGATCGTGGTGTGTTTGTCTGCCCGGGAGGCACCTTCGCTGAGGTTGCGTTGATACAGGGTAAGTTCAACGCTTACCTGGACTACGCGGAGCGAGTGGGGTTTGACTGGATTGAGGTTTCCGACGGGTCCATTGAACTGTCAATGGAGGACCGCCAGGCAGCCGTGAACGAGGCCAAAAACCGTGGATTCAGGGTCATGACGGAGGTCGGCAAGAAGCATCCGGATGACAGCCTGTCGGTGCCTGACCTCGCCCGACAGATGCTCCGAGACCTCGAGACCGGTGCCAACTACGTTGTGCTCGAGGCCCGTGAATCAGGCCGGGGCGTCACCATTTTCGGTCCCGACGGATCAGTGCAGCAGGATGGCCTGAGGGTGATACTGTCAATCATCGATGAGCCGCACCGGGACCGAATCATATGGGAAGCTCCGCGAGCGGCTCAACAGCGTGAATTCGTACTGGGATTCGGTCCTAACGTGAATCTCGGCAACGTATCTCCCGATGAAGTCCTCGCCGTGGAGGCGCTTCGTCTTGGGCTGAGGGGTGATACGCTCAGGGAGTACTTTCGTCTCAACGGTAATACTATCAACAGGGAATGATTGCACGCGGGCCGCCTTACTGGTAAAAAGGGGTGGGGTGGTCTGTGATGAATCTCAGTGTACAGGATGATGGTCGTACCCAGTTCGGGCTTCCGTACAGCGCATGCACCCCGCGCCCTGCGGTCCTCGCCGCCCCCATGGCGGGGGTAAGCGACCTGCCTTTTCGGGTGCTCGCTCATCACTTCGGTGCCGATATGACGTGGAGCGAGATGATCTCGGCCCAGGGTATCATCAGGTGCAATCCAAACACGTGGACGCTCCTCAGGGGTGTCTGTGCTTCCGAGTATCCGGTGATGGCCCAGATCTTCGGCGGCGAGGCGGATGCCGTCCGGTCCGCCGTTGAGAGAGTGCTGGCTCGGCATTCACCTGTCGGCATCGATCTGAACATGGGGTGTCCCGTGCGCAAGGTGGTCCGGACGGGTGCGGGTGCGTCATTGATGTGTCAGCCCGCCCGGGCCGCGTCCATAGTCAGCTCAGTTCGTGATGCTCTGGATGCTCACCCAGAGCGTCCGCTTCTTTCCGTGAAGATCAGATCCGGTTGGGATGAGCACCGGGTCAATGCCGCTGAGTTTGCTGCCTGCATGCAGGGAGCCGGTGCAGACCTGATCTGCGTGCACGCCAGGACGCGGTCGATGTTTTACTCGGGACGGGCAGACTGGGATATCATCGGCCGTGTCGTGCAGCACGTGCGGATTCCCGTCGTCGGCAACGGCGACATAGAGAACGGTCCCGATGCCGAGGCCATGCTGTCAGAGACAGGTTGTGCAGCGGTGATGATCGGTCGGGCTTCCATAGGGCGTCCGTGGGTCTTTCGACGGGTTCGCGCGTGCCTGGAGGGTGAGGATGATCCCGGAGAACCCGCACCGGGTGAGAAACTGGCCCTTGCCGTGCTTCATGCCAGGATGGAATCGGCCTTTCGCGGTGAACCCCGGGGCGTGATTTTCAGCCGCCGTCAGCTTCATCGCTACGTACGGGGCCTACCGGGTTCAGCCGGACTGCGGGATAAGATCAACCGCTGCGACAGCGTCGACTCTGTAGTGCAGCTGTTCAGCAAGTACGCTCGACGTAGGTCCCTCGCCCTCTACAGCCCGGACGCTGAAGAGCTCAGCGACATGCCCGCGGCACTGGCCCGGATCCGTGGCGGCTGAGTTGCCAGCCTTCGGCAGGGATCAGAGCTTGCAAGGCGAAAAACTGATAGGTGCCTCAAATCGTGGTATTTTGGACACCGCTCTGTTACAATGTGAGCACTAATCGCCAGCCGAGACGGGGGAGATAGCTGTGAAACGGGTGGTGAGTGTAAGCCTTGGATCTTCCAAGCGTGATCACCGTGTGCAGACAGAGATCATGGGGGAACAGTTCACCATAGAGCGCCGCGGCACAGATGGAGATGTCCAGCGGGCTGTCGAGACCATTCGCTCTCTGGATGGCAGGGTCGATGCTATCGGCCTGGGAGGGGTCGACCTCTACCTGGTGGCGGGTAAACACCGTTTCATCCTCAGGGACGCCAGGATGATGGCCGATGCGGCTACCGTCACTCCGGTCGTTGACGGCAGCGGCTTGAAAAATACCCTCGAGCGCAGGATCATCGCCCAGCTCGAGGATGATGGTACCCTGCAGTTTCGCGGGCGCAAGGTGCTGATGGTCTCGGCGGCCGACCGGTTCGGAATGGCCGAGGCCCTGCACGAGCGGGGTGCGAAGTTGGTGCTCGGGGACCTGGTCTTCGCCCTGGGTATTCCTATCACCCTGTCATCCCTGTCCCTTCTTGCCGCTGTTGCCAGGGCGCTGGGGCCCCTCATCAGCCGCCTGCCCATGACCATGCTGTATCCGACCGGCAAGAAGCAGGAGGAGATCACTCCCAAGTACGGGAGACTCTACAGCAGGGCCGACATAATCGCCGGTGATCTTCACCTCATACGCAGGTACATGCCGGATGATCTGCCCGGTAAGGTCATCATAACCAATACCGTGACCAGAGATAATGTTGAGGAGTTTCGGCAGAGGGGAGTAGACCTTCTGATAACGACCACCCCCGAGTTGGACGGACGTTCCTTTGGTACCAACGTCATGGAGGGGGTCCTGGTCGCACTGCTGGGACGGCGCCCGGAGGATTTGACCGGGGAGGATTACGATCAGCTCCTGGACAAAATGAGTCTTGAGCCGAGGGTGGAATGGCTGGTATCATAGCGATTGGTTGAGCTAGGGAGAAGAGGGTCGGGTTAAGAGATGGGTCAGTTCGCTTTCATACTTCATCCCATGCAAATCAGTGACGTCTTCAGACGGTATCCCGCTTTGAAGATCCTGCCAGAGAGGCTTATCGAGGGTATCATGCGGTATGTTCCTCCTCGTGCCGTGTCCAGGATAACCGGCATCAGGTCGCAGTATGCCCAGGCAGAGGGCCATTTCGTGGTCTGTCCGCTGAGTTCGCGTCAGATGATGGAGCTGCCCGCAGAACAGGTGGTCTCCCGCATCGTGGCTGCCGGCAGGGTGGCAGAGCAGCTGGGGGCGCGCATCGTGGGTTTGGGGGCGCTGACGGCGGTGGTCGGCGATGCTGGCAGGCGGGTGGCAGAACAGCTGAGCATTCCTGTGACCACCGGCAACAGCTACACCGTGGCTACGGCTATCGAGGGTACGCGAAGGGCTCTTCAGTACATGGGCTACGATGTGCAGGATGTGAACCTGGCGGTTGTCGGAGCTACAGGTAGCATAGGGCAGATCTGCGCCACCATCATGGCCCGCGAGGTTCGCCAACTGACCCTGGTTGGCCGTGATATGCTCCGCCTGGAGGCTCTTCGGGACCGCATTCTCGTTGACAGCGGAGTATCGTCTCACATTTGCACGGACCTATCATCGGTCTTGGGCGACTGCGAAGCTGTCATAACAGTGTCCAGTGCGGTGGATGCTATCGTTGAGCCTGAATATCTCAAATCGGGTGCAGTGGTATGCGATGTGGCCCGGCCCAGGGATGTTTCTGAGCGGGTAGCTGCCACCAGGGACGACGTCCTGGTAATAGAGGGTGGTGTCGTCTCTGTCCCCGGAGAGCCTGACTTCGGCTTCAACTTCGGCGTGCCGTCCGACAGCTGCATGGCCTGCATGGCGGAGACAATCGTGTTGGCCATGGAGGAGCGGTACGAGAGCTACTCCCTCGGCAGGGACCTCACCGTGCGCCAGGTTGAAGAAATAGATAGACTGGCCACCAAACATGGGTTCGCACTGTCGGGTTTTCGTGCTTTTGAGCGCGAGGTGTCTCAAGATGAGCTGGAGGCAGTGAAGCGAAGGGCGCATCAGTAGAGGGGGAAACGCTTCCTTTTTCTCGATGAGATGATCCATTCCGGTGAAGGCTCTGTATCAGCTACAGGGGTGAACCTTCCTCCTACCGCCTGGATACGCCCTTTGTGAAACGGAGGTGCCAGACCTTGAACGAAGAACGAATACTGTTATCAGAGAGGGAGTACGAGAAACTGAAGGCGGAGCTCGAGTACCTCAAGCGTGATCGAAGGCGCGAGGTGGCTGATAGGATACGCCGGGCTAGATCGTACGGGGATCTTGCCGAGAACTCCGAGTATGATGCTGCCAAGGAGGAGCAGGCCCTGCTTGAAAAGCGGATCTCAGAGCGCCAGAGCCTTCTGAAGCGCGCGGTGATTATCAGTCCCGAGAGTGTGGATGAAGAGGAAGTGAGCGTGGGTTCCGAAGTCACGATCCTTGATGAGGCAACGGGACACGAATACACGTACCACATCGTGGGGGCGCTGGACGCCAACCCCTCGGAGAAACGCATTTCCTATAGATCTCCGGTGGGTAAGGCCCTGTTCGGCAAACGAGAGGGAGACACGGTCCAGGTGAGGCTTCCCGGAGGAGTGGCGCGATACAGCATCGTCAAGAACAGATGGGTAGGCAGCCCGGTGTCCTCTGAACAGAAGAGATGAAGGGTTGGGATTCTGCGTGAGCGGTGACAGTTCGGACCTCATAGAGGCGCGACATGAGAAGCTCAGAGCATTGAGAGAGGCTGGGATTGATCCCTACGGGAACCGGTTCGAGGTGAGCCATCAAGCCGCCCATCTTCGTGAGAACGTGGATGATATGTCCGGAAAAATCGTTCGGGCGGCAGGGCGTCTGATGGCCATCCGTTCCCACGGTAAGATCACCTTCGCCGACCTGATGGACCAGAGTGGGACCATCCAGCTGTATTTTGGGGTCGATGAAGTGGGTGCGGATGCATATGACACAATCGAGCTCCTCGACATCGGTGACATAGTGGGTGTGAGTGGTGAGCCCTTCCGCACCAGGATGGAAGAACCCAGCATCAAGGTCGGCCACTTCGAGGTGCTGAGCAAATCCCTGAGGCCCCTGCCGGAGAAATGGCACGGTCTCACCGACGTCGATCTGCGCTACCGGTACCGCTACCTGGACCTGATGGTAAATCCCCGGTCCCGGGACACCTTCGTGATCCGCAGCCGCGTGCTCTCCGCGATGCGGAGATACCTCGACGCTGAGGGATTCATGGAGGTCGAGACCCCGGTCATGACTCCCATTGCGGGGGGTGCCATGGCGAGACCCTTCGTGACCCATCACAATGCACTCGACATGAAACTGTACCTGCGAATAGCCACCGAGCTCTACCTGAAGAGGCTCGTGACCGGAGGTTTCGAGAAGGTATACGAGATCGGCAAGGTGTTCAGGAACGAGGGCATTTCCACCGTTCACAATCCCGAGTACACTCTCCTGGAACTGTATCAGGCCTACGGGGATTACGAAGACATGATGAGGCTGACCGAGGAGATGTTCAACTTCATCGCCCGTGAAGTACACGGCAGTTCGTCCGTCGAGTACGGAGATGAGATCATCGACTTCAGTCCGCCCTGGCGCAGGTTGAGCCTCATCGATGCCCTCGAGGACCGGGGAGTGGAGGTGCGCAGCTGGCGGGATGACGATGACGCACGTGCCGAGGCTGATGCCATGGGCATCGAGGTTTCATCAACAGCTGGCCGGGGCAAGGTCATGGACGAGATGGTGGAGGAGCTGGTGATGCCGGACATCGTCCAGCCGACTTTCCTGATGGATCATCCCGTGGACATTTCGCCCCTGGCGAAGCGCAAGGAGGACGACCCCTACTTCACCTACCGTTTTGAACCGGTGATCGGCTGCATGGAGGTGGGGAATGCCTTCAGTGAGCTGAATGATCCACACGAACAGAGGCGTCGCTTTGAGGAACAGATGAGGCAGCGCAGGAGCGGTGATGAAGAGGCTCATGTGATGGATGAGGATTTCCTCATGGCCCTGGAGTACGGCATGCCGCCCACGGGCGGTCTCGGTATAGGGGTTGATCGGCTGGTCATGCTGCTGACCGATGCCCGGTCGATACGAGATGTTCTCCTGTTTCCCCTCATGCGGCCGAGGGCTGACTCTGATGAGGACGACGAAGAAGACGAGGGGGCCTAGAGGGCCCGAAGAGGTGGGGTCTGGTGGTGTCCACGGCGCTTTCGAGGTTGACATGTCTCGATGGGCCCGTTAGAATGAACGTCGCGTTGTTGATGGTGACCATGATTCCGGTGTACCCTCAGGGACGGACTAGTTGTGCTTGACAGGGGACCGGTATCGAAGTAAAATGTATGTCCAGCAAGTTCGATCAAGTTCGGTCTTTGACAAGTGAACAGTGTTCTGATAGAAGTTCCAGGCGGAACTTTTACGGTAGTTCGGGGAGCTGGGATGAGGTTGAGGTGACTTCGGTCACTTTGCCAAGGATACAAGTGGAG
>PWUB01000154.1 GCA_003563755.1 Clostridia bacterium | reverse complement strand
GGGGAAGAAATGCCCCACACCCACCCCGAGGAGAATGACCGCGCGACCCAGAACCGGTAGGGAGGATTCGAGGAAACCGAGTCCACCGCCTTCAGCCTGTCCTCCGGCCATCCTGCCGCTCCTTCCCCGGTCTGGCATCCGAAAAGCCTCTTCGACATATAAGCATATGCTTATGTCCACACTCTATGCGAGTTCCCTCCCGGGCGTCAACAACCGGTATGTCCCCTTCCCCCCCTCAACATCTCCCGAGGAGGCCCCGTATCCATGGACAATCCCGGCCGTGAGTGCGTGCGGGGCAAGGATTCGGGCCCCAATGGCGAAGTGAGTAACAGGACACAGGCATCACCATCCATACGCAGTCGAAAGGACGGATGGATAATGAAAGACCGAATACCGGATACATACCTACAGGCCAGGACCGCCGTCGCGGAGGAGAAGCTTGCCGAGCAGGGGCTGGACGCTCTCATCGTGATGGACCCCGCGCAGAAGGGCTACCTGTCGGGGTTCACCACCGGCGTGAATATCGCGCCCGGGGGATTTCTCCTCCTCACCCCCGCGGATATCCCCAACTACTACGTTACGGGGGGAGTCGACCACGAGGACTGCCGGACCGCCCTACAGCCCCTTGGTTACCGCGTCCGGGCCTACAACTACGGCCTCGGCGAGAACGCAGCATCGGTCACGGTCGGGGTGATCGGGGAGCTGGACCTCGAGAGGGTGGGCACCGAGGCCCGCCGCACCACCGTCGCCGCCTTCCGTGATCTCGGGGACCGGCTGGACGCCGTGGGTGCGGAGCTGGTCGCCCTTGAGGAAAGCATCGTGGATCCCCTGCGGGAAGTCAAAGATCCCTGGGAAACAGAGCAGATTGAGAAGGCCAACGAAGTGAGCAGGGCCGCCTTCGAGCACGTCCTCGGGCTGATCCGCCCCGGAGTGACGGAATGGGTGCTGGCCGCGGAGCTGGAAAACCAGCTCCGCCTTCACGGTTCGGGTTCCAGCCGCCTCGCCTTTCAGTCCATCGTGGTCTCCGGACCCCGTTCGTCCCTTCCCCACGGCGCCGTGACCCACAGGGCTCTCGAGCGGGGCGACTTCGTCACCTTCGACTTCGGGGCCACCTGGAACGGATACTGCGCCGACGTGACGCGGACCGTGGTGCTGGGGCGGGCCTCGGACAGGCAGAGGGAGGTGTATTCAGCCGTCCTCGACGCCCAGCGGGCGGCTATAGATCTGATGCACCCCGGTCGCGACCGCAGAGAGGGCAGCGGCGTGGGAGCAGGCATCATCGAGGAACGGGGCTTCGCCGAGTACATGGCCCACGGAGCTGGAGGCCACGGCATAGGGCTCGAGGTGCACGAGGGTCCATCCTCCCGGGACGACGGCCAGTGGCAGGTCGGAAACATCGTCACCGTAGAACCCGGGATATACATCCCGGGCTGGGGAGGGGTGCGCATCGAGGATGACGTGGTTATCACCGGTGACGGCCCCCGGATCATCACCGACATACCGAAGGACCTGGTGCAGCTCTGATGGTGCGAAGGTCGTCCTTTACGACCCGTCCCGCCAGAACTGCGGAGAGGAGAACGCGATGATGGACGATCTATACCGCCAGAAGATTCTCCAGGCACGCTCCATACTGCGGGAGAAAGGCCTCGATTGCTGGCTCATGCTGGACCGGGAATCAGGGACCTCCGGCACCCGGGACCCCAGCCTGGAGCTGCTGATGCCCTGCCCGGTGGTGGGACTTAGCGCCTTTTTCATCACCCCGGAGGGCTGTTACGCCGTGGTGGCCAGCTACGATGCCCACGCCCTGGAGGAGACCCACCTCTTCGACCGGGTGATCCCCTACGACTATGATTTCGAGGTTCCCCTGGGCCTGATGCTCGAGGAGATAGACCCCGCGGCCATCGGCCTCAGCTACAGCAGCGATGATTTCACCGCCGACGGCATAACCCTCGGACTGTATGAGAAGCTGGAGAAACTCCTGGCGGGCACCCCCTACGAGGATCGTCTGGTCTCGGCGGAGGAGGTGATCCTGGCCCTGCGGGGTAGGAAGATGGAGTTCGAGGTGACCCGCATACGGGAGGCCTGCGAGCTAACCCGGGGCATCTGGGAGGAGTTGGTCGCCTTCTTGCGCCCCGGCATCACGGAGATGGATGCCATGCGCTTCATCCACCAGCGCTGCGATGAGCTGGGCGTACAGACGGCATGGGAAAGGGCCTGGTGCCCCGGCATCACCGCGGGACCGGGCTCGGTGCCTGGCCACAATGCACCCAGCGATGCGGTCATCGTGCAGGAGGGCACCCTGTTCTCCATCGACTTCGGGGTGAAGAAGGACGGCTACGCCTCGGACCTGCAGCGCACCTGGTACGTGCCGTCGGCCCAGCAGCCCACGCCCCCCGCGGAGGTCGAACACGCCGGCGAAACCCTGCGCCGGGCAATCCGGGCCGCCCGGGAAGCGATGCGGCCGGGCATACCGGGGTACGAAATTGATGCCGTGGCGAGGCAGATCCTCACCTCCGAGGGCTACCCGGAGTACCGGCATGCCCTGGGCCACCAGGTGGGCCGCGCCGCCCACGACGGAGGAACCCTGCTGGGACCCCGGGACTGGCCCCGGTACGCCGAGAAATCCCAGGGGATACTCGAGGTGGGAAACGTCTTCACCATAGAGCCCGGGATCCAGACGGAGTTCGGCCGGTACGGTGCGGAGGAAATGGTGATCATCACTCAAGAGGGAGCTGAATGGCTCATCGAGCCCCAGGAAGAAACCTGGATCGCCCGGCGGTGAGGGGCATAAATCCTCATCCCGCGATGGGTTCACCGGTCAACTGCCTCCTGATCCACTCGAGGGCAGCTGCGTCGCGGTGGGCCCTTGCTATGGCCAGGACCACCCCCAGGGCCTTGTTCCTCAGGGCCGCGGATGTCTCGGGTGCCGTCTCGTAGGCCCGCATCGCAAGGGCCTGTGCGCTGCGGTGGTCTCCCCGGCGCTCCGAGATGCGTGCCTCCATCAGGTGATGCGCCGCAACGTCTGAAGGGGGGGCTCCCTCCAGGGCCTCCGGATCAACCAGGGATCTCCATCCGTCCGCCTCATCGGGAGATACCCCCGCTCGCAGCAGGCACTCCAGGAGTTCATTGATGCAGCGCAGGCGGCAGGCCTCCGTGCGGTACTGCACTGCCTCCTCCAGCAGGGCCCTGGCCCCCTCGAGATCGCCCTGTTCCCGCACCGCAACTCCCAGGTCCGTGAGAATCGCCGCCCGGGGCACCTCACCGTCAGGCAGGCTGCGGGCCAGCTCTGCGGCCCGGGACAGGCATGTCAGCGACTCGCTGTAGTTTTCCAGCTCCAACAGACACCGCCCGAGGCCCCAGTTGGCGAGAACGTAACACCGCGACCCCTCCATGGAGTCCCCGGCGAGGGACAGGAGTCTCTCGTACATGAGCCGGGATGTCCTGTATTGCCCCAACTGGAGGAGGGTGTTTCCGTAAAGCAACAGGACATCCCGGCACAGCTGTGCGTGCTCTGCGCACGTCGAATCTATGCGATCCCAGGCGAGAAAGAACCAGTGGTGTGCTTCCTGGAAGTCTCCCCTCTCGTACTCCACGCGGCCCACGTTGTAGTAGGCCCTCCCGATGAGGCGGTCATTGCCCCCGCGTTCCCGGGCCCGCCTGGCCTCATCGTAGAGTTCCCTCGCTCGCCGGGTGTCACCCCGGGTGAGCTCGATCTCCGCGTGCGCCTCGAGAATCTCCGCACGGTAGGGAGACTCAGGTGCCTTCTCCCGCTCACTCACCCGGCTCAGCACAGTCAGTGCATGATCGCTGTGTTCGCGTTCAGACAGCATCATACTGAGCCGGATGAGCTCCAGTGCGGGGTAGTCTTCCTCCAGGATCTCCTCGCACAGCTGCACCAGGGGAAACTCCAACCGGGAGGTCAGGTAATCGACCATGTCCACGGAGGGACGTTTGACGCCCTGTTCAACCGCGGCCAGGTGGCTCACAGAATATCGTCCGTTGACTATGTCCTGCCTGGTCAGACCACGGGCGATTCGTAAGTTCTTGAGTACTCTTCCGAGGTTCATCGGTTCAGCTTTACTCCTCCGGCGCGTCGTGCTCAGTACTTCTATGTGAGAGCTGATAATTCCTTCTCCAGATTCAGCCAACCCCATGGTTGTTGTTACATTAACCATTCGCCTTATCACGACAGGGTTCGCCATCTGACACATACAAGGTAGTACATGGTATTAATGCGACCGGTCCCTGGACACGGCGGTAGTGGAGGCGGCCCTGGACCTGCATAACCTGGGATTTTCACCCGAGGCCTCCCGGGCAAGGTGCAGTTTCAGGTGCTGTGACCGGGATATATGACCATATACTGCTGTGGCCGGAAGCGCGGGATCCACAGGGGCGCCTGGAATATGGCGACGAGGAATTCACCGAGACCCGGTGCAATCCTCACGGCCACCCCGCTGACCCGGGCCCCGGAGGGGGGAGGGGGAACAACCGCTGCAAGGGTCCCCAGGAGAGTGTGAACACGGGATATCGATACCACATCTTTTCGTCCTCAGCGCGAATGAAGGAACCCCCTCCTGCATGCCGAAGACTACGGGAGGCGGAGGCACCGTCTATACACCCTGATCCCATTGGAGGTGCGACCATGAAGGTGAAGTACCGCTGCACCATATGTGGCTACGTATACGATCACGAGACCGGGGATCCTGATTCCGGGATTGCTGCCGGGACTTCGTTCTCCGATCTGCCCGAAGACTGGATCTGCCCGGTCTGCAGCGTCGATATCAACGCCTTTGAGCCCCAGGAGGCCGCCGATGAGTCCGATGCCACCCGGACCTACTCCAACGAGCACCTCACCGTTATCTGGGTCAGCAGCCTGTGCAATCACAACGGTAACTGCATCCGCAGCCTGCCCGCGGTCTTCGACATCGACAGGCGCCCCTGGGTGGACGTGAACGGTTCAGACCCAGAGAGCATCCGACGGGTCATCGACCAGTGCCCGACGGGAGCCCTGAGCTATCGCTGACCCCCGAACACCCGGCCTTCCCCCGTACGGGACGCATCACCAGGCGTGTTCGTGGAAAACCTATGGATGCGAACCACGCGGGGAAAGGAAAGGGATCATGTTCAGACACGACAAGCAGCTGCTGCATCCGGTCAGGGTTGACCGGGTCAACCCCGAATACGCGGCCATGCTGCAGGAGCAGCTGGGCGGTGGAAACGGCGAGTTGAAAGCAGCCATGCAGTATATCTCTCAGAGCTTTAGAGTCAAGGATCCGGCCATCAAGGACCTCTTTTTGGACATAGGAGCTGAGGAGCTCAGCCACGCCGAGATGGTGGCCACGGCTATCAACCTGCTCAACGGTCACGATCCCCATGCGGCGCGGGCGCGGGTGGGCAACATCCAGGCCCACGTGGTCGGCGGCCTATCTCCCATGCTGACCGACGCCTCCGGGTTCCCCTGGACCGCCGCCTACGTGAACTGCACCGGCGACCTGGCGGCGGATCTCCTCAGCAACATAGCGGCGGAGCAGCGGGCCAAGGTCGTCTACGAGTACCTGCACCGGCAGATCGAAGACGAGGGTGTCAGGGAGACGATTGATTTTCTGCTCAACCGGGAAGAAGCGCATAACGCGTTGTTCAGGGAGGCCCTCAACCGCATCGAGGGCACCGGCTCCACCCAGGATTTCGG
Source organism: Clostridia bacterium (assembly GCA_003563755.1). The sequence goes on along the minus strand of PWUB01000154.1, from coordinate 5,644 downwards.
CGTGGACGAGGACGCCCGCCTGTACTTCGACCTGTCGACTCCCGGCCAATACTTCGAGGCTCCACACCCGACGCCTCCCTCCTTCAACCAGCCGAACAGACGCTGACGCGGATAGGGCCCGGGGAGGGCCGATGGTTCTCCCCGGGTCCACTTCTCTAAAGCGGAGGGGTCAGAAGCCATCCCCCGAACACCAAGAGTGCCACCAACAGGGTGAGGACCAGGTTGGTGAGCTGACCCACCCCGTAGAGGAACAGGGGGCTCTTGTTCTTCACGAGGCGCGCCATGGCGCGGAGGTTGGCTTCAAGCCCGATGCAGGTGAAGGCCAGGCAGAACAGCCAGCCCCTCAGTCCCGACGTCACCCCCAGGATGCCGTCCACGGCGCTGGAGCCGAGAAGGGGGACCAGCACCAGGGAGAAGATCATCGATGCAGCGGCGAAGCCGAGGATGAATTTCGGGAAGCGGTTGTACAGCTCACTGATGCGGGGCCTGTTGACGTCGACTCGCGAGTCCGATCGGGCCGTCCAGATCACGGCCAGGACGAAGGCCACTATGCCGATGAGAACGTTCTGGATCATCTTGATCACCGCTGCCACCTGCATGGCCACGGGACCCACCAGGGCCCCGGCGGCCACCACCGCCCCCGTGCTGTCCACCGTCCCCCCGATCCACGCACCGCTCACTGCCTCGGTGAGCCCCATGAGCCGGCACAGCAGGGGCATCAGCACCATCATGACCACCGTGAAGATGAGCGAAAGGGAAACGGCGTAGCTTATCTCCTCCCGCTCGGCGCCGGTGGCCGCCCCGGCAGCTACGGCGGCCGAAACCCCGCATACGCTGGTCGCAGCTGCTATGGTGGCCACCAGGGGTCGGCTGTCGATGCGAAGCACCCGGGTACCGAAGAGGTACATGAAGCAAAGGACCACCGGGGTCACCGCCCAGGCCACCAGGAGCCCGTAAGCACCGAGAGACAGCACGCGCCCGAAGATGATTTCCGCTCCGAGGAGAACCAGGCCCGTCCTTATGAAGAGACCGCTCTTGACCCCCGCCCGTACCCACGGCGGAAGGGCCACCGTGTTCGCCACCACCATCGCCAGCCCCAGGGCCCAGATCACGTTGTTGAAACCGTAGTGAGCCATCGTCTGCTGGCTCCCCAGGATCTGGGCGACGGACGCTATGATAAAGACCGATGCGAAACCGGCGGGATACCGCCGCGTGTCCCCTCCCGTCAGAGCCACCACCATCCAGGTCACCAGCAGCAGGCCGACGCCGAGAACCGCCATCCCTCGCGCGGTCTCGGGGGCAATAATCCCTCCGACCCGACCGGACCACCGGGCAACCCTCGGCACCTCGGTCACGATTCCACCCACCGCGGAGGCGATGAGCAATGCCCCCAACCAAATACTCCACCAGTCCTCCGATGACACCAGGGGTTTCAGTCTCTTCATGAGCATACACCGGCCTCCGTTCCCATCTGATACCTGATGCACTCCTCTGTATGCTATGCAGGATACAGGGGCAGTGCGCCGGAAGGTACGAGTTGGGTGAGGTGTGGTGTCAGGCGTCGGAGCCGTCGGCGGTTGATGCCTGCGCATCTGATCCCTCGAGGATGTAAGAGGCTAGACCCGGGATGCTGGTGACGATCTTGCCGCCCACCCCTATCGCGGCCCCACACAGGGTGTAGACGCCCCGGATACCTACCAGGGCAGCGGAGGTGCCGGCGGCAGCCTGTCCCAGGGGCTGAAGGGTCCCGGAGACGGTGTCCATGATACCGAAGGCCTTCCCCATGTGCCCGGGATCGGTGGTTCGCTGCAGGACGGTGATGAGGAATATGTTCACCAGGGCGTTGAGAAAGCCGAAGGCGAAGAGAGCCACGAACTGCGGTATCACCAGCCTGGGCGGGGCGAGGGCGAAGGCCAGCAGGAGAAGTCCCTGGATCACCACCCCGTAGATCACGAGCCCCACGTGGCGGTGAACCAGGGAGCTGACAGATATCACCAGGAGTGCCAGCAGGGAACCGAGGCTCATGACGCTCAGGAGATAGCCGTATATCTCGGGCCCCGAGGCCATGTCCTCGGCCACGAACATGGGCATTAGAACGAAGATGGGCGGGTAGAAGAAGTTCAGCACCGCGCTGCTCTGCACGATCTTTTTGAGCACGGGCTGATCCATTATGTAGTGCCAGCCCTCGTTGAGGTCGTCGATGACAGCCCGCCAGCTCATGGGCTCCTCCCTGCGCACCCAGGGCAGGCGGATGAAGGCCTCCGAGGCGGCCGAGATCAAAAAGGATGCAGCGTTCAGAAGGAGCAGCGCCGGCACCCCGAAAAGGGCGACCGCTATTCCTCCGAAGGCCGACCCCAGGACCGCCACCAGGGTGCCCGTCATTTGGTTGAGGCTGTTGGCCCGCTCGAGAAGGGAGGAAGCGACCAGCTGGGGCACGGCGGACTGGACCGCGGGCCCGAAGAACTGGGACGCAGCCCAGGGGCATTTGCAGGGTGCCGCCGTAGGCCATGTACGCGAGGAAAAGGTAAACCATCCCTCGAATCACATCCATGTACACGATTATGGCCTTTCGGTTGACCCTGTCCGCAGCGACACCCGAGAAGGGACCGAGCAGCACCCGGGGCACTGTCTCCGCCACGGCCACCATGCTGAGGGCCATCACGGAACCCGTGGCCTCCTGGACCCACCACATGATGCCAATGAAGCCGGCCCTGTCGCCGAGACGGGAAACGGACAGGCCCAGCCAGAGCAGGAAATAGTCCCGGGTGAACACTGTCTTCACTGATACACCTCCGAGGAATCTTTCATCACCTTATAACAGCGCAACCCTTCGGTCAAGAACTTTCAACCAGGGGCGAAATTCTCCTTTCGCGCCGGTGACAGATCGTCGGGGCCGTAGTAATATTGGACCTGGGTCGTATCTCCAATGGTGACCCACGTGCCGAGGCGGCACCTGGACACACCGGCCCTGCCCCGGGACGGAGAGAGGAGAAACACCGGGTGAACAGCATAGAGATCCGCGAACTCCGCAAGAGCTACCGCGACGTGCGGGCCGTCGACGGGATAACCCTGAGCATAGCGCGCGGCGAGATAATGGGTCTTTTGGGCCCCAACGGGGCGGGCAAGACCACCACCGTCGAGATCCTGGCGGGAATCCGTGACCGGGACGCGGGCGAGGTGTCGGTCCTGGGAGAGGATCCTGCACGGGGAGGCACCCAGCTCAGGGCCCGGATCGGGATCCAGCTGCAGGACATATCTCTCTTCCCCCGTCTCCGGGCCGGAGAGATCCTCGAGCTGTTTGCCAGCTTCTACCCCTCTCCCCTGTCCGTGAAGGAGGTTCTATCCGCGGTGAACCTGTCCGACCGCCGAGATGCCCTGACCTCTGAGCTCTCCGGCGGTCAGCTGCGCCGCCTCTCGGTGGCGACAGCCCTGGTCGGAAACCCGGAGATTCTTTTCCTCGACGAGCCCAGCACCGGCCTCGATCCCCGATCAAGGCGGAGACTGTGGGACCTTGTCTCCTCCCTGGGTGCCTCGGGTAAGACGATACTCCTCACCACCCACTACATGGAGGAGGCCGAGAGGCTCTGCGACCGGGTGGCAGTGATGGACCGCGGCAGGGTGATCGCCATGGGTGCCCCGCACGATCTCATCAACCGGAGCTTTTCCGAGAGGGTGATCGAGTTTTCACCCCCGTCTCATGAACAAGCTGTCGACCTGGCCGGTCTACCCGGTGTCACCCGGGTGCAGCAGACCGAGGAGACGGTGAGCCTTCACTCTGAGCGGGTCAGCGCCACCCTCGGGGCCCTCCTCGAAGGCGAGCAGGGAAGGGTAGAGGACTTCACCGTCCGGGGTGCAACCCTGGAGGATCTCTTCCTGAAGCTGACCGGAAGGAGGATCCGCGAATGAGGGCCTTCCCCCGCCTGGTTCACGCCAACTTCATGGGTTTCATCCGTGATCCCATGGCGGTCTTTTGGTTTCTCCTTTTCCCGGTGCTGTTCATACTGCTGTTCGGGGCGGTGTTCGGAGGCGTAGGGGGCGCGGAGGTATTTCACATCGGGATTGCCGGCATCGGTGACGACCGGCTGTTTCAGTCGGTGCGTGCCGCCCTGGAGGGACCCGACGCTTTCGAGGTTCATGTCGGAGGCGCCGAGGAAGAACTCTCCGCCCTGGATGCGGGCAACAGGCACGTGGTCCTGGTCCTGGCCCCGTCCCCTCACCCGGGGGAAGAGCCGATCCCGGTGACCCTCCACTACGACGAGACCCGGGGGCAGGTCGTCGAGATCCTGGTGAGCACCATCGGGCAGGTGCTGGCGGGTGTGGAGCGCAGCATCACCGGGCAGCCTCCCCTCTTCGAGATCGAGCGCCGACCCACGGGTGGGGATGATCTGCGCAACATCGACTACCTCCTTCCCGGCATCCTCGCCATGGCCCTCATGCAGCTGGGCCTGTTCGGTTCACTGCGCCTGGTCGGGCTCCGGGAGAGGGGGATCCTGAGGCAGCTGGGAGCGACTCCCCTGCCGCGGGAAATGCTGGTGGCCGCCGAGGTGCTGGTGCGCATGTCCCTGGCCCTGGTCCAGGCCCTGGTCATAATATCCGTGGGCTACCTGGTCTTCGATGTGGCCGTCCTCGGCAGCTGGTGGAAGGTGGTGGGCATCGTTCTGCTGGGGGCAGGACTGTTCGTGTCCATGGGCTACATGCTCACGTCCTTCGTCCGCACCGAGGAGAGCGGGCAGGGTATCATCCAGCTGGTGCAGTTTCCGATGATGTTCCTCTCCGGCATATTCATCCCCGTCGATGTGATGCCGGCCTTCGTGCGTCCGATAGTCTCCGCCATACCCCTCACCTACCTGGGTGACGCCCTGAGGCAGGTCATGGCCGGCACTCCTCCGATGTACCCTATGGGGACCAACCTGGCGGTCCTTTCTGCCTGGCTGATCGGGTCCCTGCTGGTGGCAGTCCAGTTGTTCCGGTGGGAGTGACGGCCGGAGCTTCCGTCACGACTCCGTCGTCCTGCGGACCAGCTCCCCCGCCAGGAGATCGATGAGAAGTCCGAAAACGTCGTCGTGGATGTCCTCTCCCACGAACCGGCGTCCCGCCCTAACCAAAAGGAGGGCCCTGAGCAATCCGGCGGTGACCTCCTGGGATGCAATGGTGCAGGTGCCTATCTCGTCCCATCCCGGCAGGGTCTCCGACAGCACACCGGACACGCTCGTGATGTGCCTGCCTCCCCTTTCCAAGAGCAGCCTCTCCGTCGAGGGCGGGATGTCGTCTGCGAGCAGAAGCCGCCTCAAGAAGGGGCTGGCATCCACCATCTCGAATGAACGGCGCATGAGGGTGGCGGTCCGCACCGCTGGCTCTGCATCCGGATCCAGCTCCTCGAGGAGCCGCTCCCTGATCGCCCGGGCTTCCTGCTCCAGGATCTCCAGGACCAGGTGTTCCTTCGATTCGAAGAAGGCGTAAAAGGACCCCTTGGCGATGCCGGCGGCGTCGGCGAGGTGGGCGACGGTGGTGTCTCGCAGCCCCCTCCTCGCCACCATCCTCCTGCCCTGCTCGACGAGCTCTTCGTTGATCTGCTCCCTTTCTCGTTCGCTGAAAGCGGTGGGCATGGTTCCCCTCCCCTCGTCGCATCAAGCGTGGTCGCCTC
>PWUB01000307.1 GCA_003563755.1 Clostridia bacterium | reverse complement strand
TCCCCAGGAAGCCTCCGAGTATTGGTGGCGAGGACCTTGGAGGCCAGGTTCTTTACCCTCACCCCGGGCAGAATGAGGAATCTCTGGTTGTTGACGATGTACTTGAGGCGTCGGTACTGCTGCTGTCGAGTCCAGCCTATCCACTCATCACGCGGTCCGCACTTGAGGGCAGAGGTGCCCCAGCCGATGAGCGCAACCCACTGACCACCGAGCAGAGCCACGTACTTGATGAACTCACCAACCAGCTTTTCGAAGCCCAGGTAGTGATGACGCGCCATCAAGCGATCCCAACGCTCCCCCTCGTCAGGCCTGACTGGCCTGACCACCACTGAACTCAGGTCGACCTTGCGCATGCTAATACCCCCTGAATCTCCACTGCGACCAGCTTACCGCATCCCAGGAGAAAACACCAGAGCATCAGCGGATTCATTGACCCGATTGAACTCACCGTTACTTTGACGTTGCCGTCAGGGAGGGGCGACCTCCTTTATTACCAGGATGCCTGAGTGATATGATGATTTAGTACTTGAAATGGGAAGAGGGATGATCGGTGCTGGTCATCGTCGCGGGATGCGGTCGTCTCGGAAGGCACGTTGCAGAGGCCCTGTTCGAGTCAGGGAACGATGTCATGGTCATAGATTACTCTGCAGACGCCCTTGAGGGACTCTCGGACTCGTTTACCGGGTTCACCCTCCTCGGAGACGTGACGGAGCTCGAAAACTTGAAGTCGACAGGGATCAGTCGTGCCGATGCGCTCGTGGCCTGCACGGGCAACGACGAGGTGAACCTCCTGGTTGCAGAGATAGCGCGCCGCGTCTTTGGTGTTCCCAGGGTGATCATCCGGGCGGTGGATCCACTCAAGAACGAATTCTTTGAGCAGCTGGGATACGAAACGGTATCGCCCCTGCTCATCGGTGCTCAAGTCATTCTCGATGCCCTTTGTGCACCCGCTTCAGGAGGCGAGAAATGATGCGGATACTCATCGTCGGGGGCCACAGGGTCGCATATTTTCTCACAAGGAGCATGGCTTCCAGGGGCTATTCCGTATCCGTTTTGAACCGCGACGAGAGCGTCTGCCACGCCATCGCACGGAATCCGAACATACTCGTGATTCACGCTGATCATACCGACACGCGTTTTCTCGCTGATGCCGGCGCCGCTGAGGCCGATATCGTGGTGGCCCTCGCGGACAATGATGCAGAGAACTTCATGATCTGCAAGATCGCCGACAAACGCTTCGGCTGTTCCCGAACCGCGGCCCTGGTCCATGATCCGGACTATGAGAAGCTCTTCAAGGACCTGGGGGTTAATGTATCGGTGAGCGTGGTGGGTCTCCTGGGATCACTGCTCGAAGAGCATCTCGTAACCGAAGCCATATCCGACATGGTGTATCTCGAGGACGGACGGGTCATCGTGACCGAAGTAGTGATCCCGGATTCGGCACCGGCCAGGGGACGGCGTCTGGACGAGCTGCGTTTTCCAGAGGGAGCCATTCTCACGACCCTGATCAGGGATGATGAGGTCTTGATCCCGCGGGGCGGGACCACCCTGCACGAAGGTGATAAGGTACTGCTGGTCTGTCTCCCTGCCGTGCAGGGCAGGACTCTGCGCATACTCGTTGGTGAAGACTGATGACCACTGCCCCTTCCGCCAGCAAGAAGCCATCGACGTCGCTTTCGTACCTGGGTGCTATAGTAATGTTCATCGGCCTGTCTCTCCTCGCTACTGCGGGATTCGCCATCGTACTCGGCGAAGCAGAGCACTTCCTGAGTTTCTTCCTGCCGGGCCTGGCCGCCATGGGGGTCGGCGGGTTTCTGCACTACCCTGCTCGGCGGAACGGTCTGCCCCCAATGAGCGTCCGCGACTCGATGACCATCGTGGTTGCAGGATGGATCATCGCGTTCGTGGTCTCGGCATGGCCCTTCGTCTTAAGCGGTGTGGCATCCTACCGACTGTCGCTGTTTGAAGCCATCAGCGGCTGGACGACAACCGGGCTCTCCGTCATGACAGTTGAAGACCTCCCGGACGTATTCCTGCTCTGGAGAAGCATCATGCAGTACCTGGGCGGTGCCGGGTTCGCCATTGCCATGCTCGCATCCATAATAGGTCCTGCGGGTGCCGGCATATCAAGGGCGGAGGGACGAGAGGAGGTCCTGCCCATGGTACGGCAATCTGCAGCGGCCATCGGAATCATATACCTGTCCTTCGGCCTGGTGGTCACGGTTGGATTTCGCGTGTTCGGCATGTCGTGGTTCGACTCGGTCAACCACTCCATGGCGACTCTGTCCACCGGCGGGTTTTCCACTGCCGCCGAGAGCGTGGGCGCATGGAACAATCACTCCCTGGAAATCTTCACCATCATCGCCATGATGATCGGCAATATAAACTTCATGACCCATCACCGCCTCATGCGGGGTCAGTGGCGACAGGCCCTGCAGAGCCCCGACATCAAGGTATTTGCCATCGCCATCGTCCTGGCGCTGGGAGTGCTTGCAGCGGCTCCTGCATTTTCCGTTGGACTCCCCGATACCGTTTTCCAGGTAGTCTCCGCGCTGTCCACAACGGGGTTCAGCACCCAGGATCTTTCGACGGCGTGGCCGAGTGTGGGCCTCGGTGTTCTCATAGTCCTCATGTGCATCGGCGGAGGGATCAACTCCACGGCCGGCGGCCTCAAGCAGCGACGGATCTATCTCATGGCCAAGTCACTATCGTGGCAGATCAAGGAATCAGTGCTGCCGCGGCGGGCTGTGGTGTCTCGTACCATCGTGGATCATGATCGTGTGATTGATGTAGATGATGATGCCCTGAAAAAGGTCGCCAACTTCGTCATACTCTACCTGGCAACGCTGGTCGCAGCGGCCCTTGTAATATCCTCATACGGTTACACGCTGGCAGACGCCCTGTTCGAGGCCGCCTCGGCCGTGGGAACCGTCGGCCTCTCGGTGGGCATCACCGGGCCGGAGGCACCCG
>PWUB01000127.1 GCA_003563755.1 Clostridia bacterium | reverse complement strand
TGTAGAGGACATGCCGGCGCTGCCCGAGGAGATCGACGATGCCCTCGGGGAAGGCATCGAAATCCTTACCCTTGCTTCCCCGGTAAGGGTGGTGGGCCGGGATGGGCGTGCATCTTGTATCGAATGTCGGAACATGAAACTCGGTCCTTACGACACCGGCGGACGCCCGCGACCGGTGCCGATCGATGATTCATCATTCACCATCGATGCTGACATGGTGATCATCGCCGTCGGGCAGAAGCCCGAAGACACCTTCACCCTCCGCGGTACGGAGGTCGAGTCCACTGAGTGGGGCACGTTCGCCGTGGATAGCGAGACCCTCGAGAACAGCGTGCCCGGGGTCTTCGCCGGTGGTGACTGTGTGACCGGTCCCGACACCGTGATAGAGGCCATTGCCTGTGGCAGGAAGGCAGCATCTGCGATCGATCGCTATCTCGGAGGAGATGGTGTGGTGGTTCACAAGCCCCATATCCACCGGGTAATAGGACACGAACTGCTGGAGACGAAGACCGCCAGGGAGGCAATGCCGAGGGTCTGTGCAGGGGACAGGCAGGATGGATTCTCACCCGTGGAACTCGGGTACTCGCTGGAGCAGGCACTGGCAGAGGCGAGGCGGTGTCTGAGGTGTGATGTCGAGGATGTGGCCGGAGACGACAGAGTTGCACCAATGACTGGGGGTGAGGGCGGTGGATGAAGTCAGAGTAACTATTAATGGGCGGCAGCTGACAGCTGAAGCCGGCAGCAGCATCCTTCAGGCCGCCAAGCGAGGGGGCATTGATATACCAACGCTGTGCTACTTGGAGGTAGTTAACGAGATCGGCGCGTGTAGAGTCTGCGTCGTGGAAGTCGCAGGGGCCAAGAATCTGCAGGCTGCCTGTACCACGCCAGTGACCGACGGCATGCAGATCCTGACGAACAGTCCGAGAGTGAGAGCTGCTCGCAGGATCAATCTGCAACTGGTCTTGTCCGATCACGACGGAGACTGCCTCTCCTGTGACCGGAATCTCAACTGTGAATTGCAGACAGTGGCGCACGATCTGGGGATCAAGGTTCTGCGTTTCGAGGGCGAAAAGTCCAGCCATCCCCGGGATGAGTCGAGCCCGTCACTGGTCAGGGATCCGTCCAAGTGCATACTCTGCCAGCGCTGCAGCAGTGTCTGCGACCAGGTACAGACGGTGAAGGCGATCTCGCCCGTCGGCAGAGGTTTCGACTTTACCATCGGTCCGGCCTTCGAGCGACAGCTGGACGATGTAGCCTGCGTGATGTGCGGTCAGTGTGCCCTGGTGTGTCCGACCGGTGCCATCGTCGAGCGCGACTACATCGATGACGTGTGGGACGCCCTCGCTGATCCCGGCAGACATGTGGTCGTGCAGACGGCACCAGCAGTGCGCGTGTCGATCGGCGAGACCCTGGGCCTTGAACCCGGGGCCGTGGTGACCGGCAAACTGGTGGGGGGTCTGCGCCGCCTGGGCTTCGACAAGGTGTTCGATACGAACTTCAGCGCGGACCTGACGATCATGGAAGAGGGACACGAGCTCCTCGAGCGGATTAGCGAGGGCGGCGAACTGCCGCTTCTCACCTCGTGTAGTCCGGGATGGATCAAGTTCGTGGAGCATTTCTACCCGGAGTTGCTGGGTAATGTGTCCACCTGCAAGTCACCGCAGCAGATGTTCGGTGCACTGGCCAAGACATACTATGCCGACAAGATGGGTATCGATGCTAAGGATGTGTTCGTGGTCTCCATCATGCCCTGTACGGCGAAGAAGTTCGAGGCCAACAGGCCCGAAATGGGTGCCAGCGGCTATGCCGATGTTGACCTTGTGCTCACCACCCGCGAGCTGGGCAGGATGTTCAATGAAGCGGGCATCGCCCTGGAATCCCTTCCCGAGGAGGAGTATGATGATCCCCTTGGGATTTCAACCGGGGCAGCCGCGATCTTCGGAGCCACCGGGGGGGTCATGGAGGCAGCTCTGCGAACCGTCTATGAGGTCGTCACCGGCAAGGAACTGGCAAGTCTCAACTTCCGCGATGTGCGCGGGCTGGAGGGTATCAAGGAGGCGGAAGCTGACCTCGATGGCACCCAGGTTAGGGTGGCGGTGGCTCACGGGCTCGCCAACGCAAGACGCCTTCTTGATGCGGTGCGTGCAGGAGAGGCCGATTACGCCTTCGTCGAGATAATGTGCTGCCCCGGCGGCTGCATCGGCGGCGGTGGTCAGCCCATACCCACCGATGACGCCGTGAGGCAGAAGCGCATAGATGCCATATATCAGGTTGACGAGGACCTGCCGCTCCGCAAGTCCCACGATAACCCGGCGGTTCAGCAGCTCTACCGGGAGTACCTCGGGGAACCACTGAGCGATAGATCTCACCGGCTGCTGCACACCCACTACACGCAGCGTGAGGTCCACGCAGGGTATACTGAGGAATGCAGGGGCAGCGGCAGCTGATCCGCGGGATGACCCCCTGCCCCCTGAGGCAGCGTGATATGTGATACGACCCGGGCGCCGTGGAAAACGGCGCCCGGACCAGTAGGGCGGTTCTGTGCACCGTCGTCAGCACCGTTTCCATGGTCCAGCGCAGCGAGCCGTGTCTTGCTGGGAGCTTTGGATCAGCGGGTCCATCCAGGGGTCTTGGGCCCCCGACAGATCACGGTACACATGACAAGGAGAGATGCCGATGCCGCCTGTGCAGACTGATCCTCGGAAGTGTCGCGACTGCCGCAGATGCGTACGCGAGTGCCCTGTGAAGGCGCTACGGGCCGAGGACGGGCACATTTCGACCGTGGGGGAACTGTGCATTGCCTGTGGCATCTGTGTGCGCGCCTGTCGATGGGGCGCGAGGAGATACCGTGACTCAACTTCTGCGGCCCGAGAGGCTCTCCGGGGAGATGGGCAGCTGGTGGCAGTTCTGGCGCCGTCCTTCGCGGCGGGTCTCGGTTTATCTGAGCCCGGGGCCATCGTGAGCGCCCTGA